>DASUHM010000031.1 GCA_036273515.1 Gaiellales bacterium | reverse complement strand
CCTGACGCGCCGGCCCCGCCACATGTTTTTCCGCACCGCCGCCCGCCCCCGACCCCGAAAGGACCCGGCGTGATCGCCGTCCATCGCATCACCCAGCCCGACCACGAGCTGTACGTGAACCCGGACCTGATCCAGGTCATCGAGGCGAACCCCGACACCGTGATCGTGCTCGCGAACGGCACCCGCTACGTGGTCTCGGAGACGGCCGCCGAGGTGGCGGATCTCGTCCGGAAGTGGCGGGCCTCGATCGTCGCCGCGGTCGAGCGTCCGGCCCGCGCCAACGCCCGCCGGGTGGGCTACGGCCGCCTCTCCGCCGTGGTCGACCTGCCCCGCGACGCACGTGCCGCAGACTGAATCTCGAGCCATGCGGGCCGATTATCTGCAAGCAGATTCGAACACCCGCCACGGACGGCGGCGCTCGCCCCGAAGGAACGGACCGACATGAAGGCAATCACCGCAATCGGCATCGCATGCGCGTTCGGCGCGCTCTTCGTGTCCGCCATCCTCGAGGGCACGAACCCGGTCGCGTTCCTGAACATCCCGGCGCTCATCCTCATCACCGGCGGCACCGCCGGGGCGACGATGGCGTCCACGAACTTTCGCGCGTTCATGACCGCGCCGAAGGCCGCGATCATGTCGTTCAAGGGCTCCTCGATCGACTCCGCGAGCTCCATCGGCCTGATGGTCGAGCTGTCCGAGAAGGCGCGCCGAAACGGCCTGCTGGCCCTCGAGGAGGACGTCGCCAAGATCGACGACGCCTACACCCGCAAGGGCCTGCAGCTGGTCGTCGACGGCACCGACTCCGACCTCGTCGCCGCCATCCTGGAGGCCGAGGTCGACGGCCTCGCCGCCCGCCACCAGCTGGTGGCCGGGCTGTTCGCCACGGCCGGCGGCTTCGCCCCGACCGTCGGCATCATCGGCACCGTCATGGGCCTCATCCACGTGCTCGAGAACCTGGCCGCGCCCTCCACCCTCGGCCCCGCCATCTCGGGCGCGTTCATCGCCACCCTCTACGGCGTGTCGAGCGCGAACCTGATGTTCCTGCCGATCGGCAACAAGCTCAAGGAGATGTCCTCGGTCGAGGTCAACCACCGCATGATGATCCTCGACGCCATCCTGTCGATCCAGGCCGGCGACAACCCGCGCGTCCTGTCCGAGAAGCTCGAGGCGTTCGTCGCCCCGGCCGACCGCGGCAAGAACGCCGACGGCGCCACGTCGTCCGCGGAACTGCGGGAGGCGGCGTGAGCGCTTCGCACGGACGCGGCCGCCGCAGGCGCGGCGGGCACGGGCATGGCGGCGGAGGCCACGAGGGCGGCGACGAGCGCTGGCTCCTGACCTACGCCGACATGATCACGCTGCTCATGGCGCTCTTCATGGTGCTGTTCTCGATCTCGTCGGTGAACATCTCCAAGTACCAGGTGCTCCAGCACGCGCTGCAGAAGGCGTTCATCGGCGGCGTCCTCGACGGCGGCAAGGGCGTCCAGCAGGGCAACCCGACCCGCATCCAGGGCGTCCAGACCGCCACGCCGAGCGGCTCGGTCGACTCGAGCTTCAACATCTTCACGCACACGCTGATCGGCTCCAAGACCGATGCCGCCGCGAAGGCGAAGGCCGCCGCCAAGGAGCAGAACACCCTGCTCGAGGTGCAGCGCAAGGTCGAGGACTACGCCCGCAAGCACGGCTTCGCGAACGACATCTCGACGAGCATCGACCAGCGTGGGCTGGTCATCCGCCTGCTGACCAACAACCTCGTCTTCGACAGCGGTCAGGCGACTCTCAAGCCGACCGCGTTCCCGCTCCTGAGCCGGGTCGCCCGCCTCATCGTCTCGATGAGCATCCAGAACCCGATCAGCGTCGAGGGCAACACGGACGACGTGCCGATCTCGAGCAGCGAGTTCCCGAGCAACTGGGAGCTCTCCACCTCGCGTGCCACCGCTGTCCTCGAGTTCCTGATCCATCACGGGGTGGCCCAGAGCCACCTGGCCGCCGTCGGCTACTCCGACCAGAACCCCGTCGCCCCCAACACCACGCCCCAGGGTCGCGCGCTCAACCGCCGCGTCGACATCGTGGTGATCCGCTCCAACGCCACCCAGTCCTCCGGAGGAACGACCCCGTGAAAGGCAAGCTCAAGATCATCCTGCCCGTGCTCCTGCTGCTCGCCGCCGGCGGTGGCGGAGCCTATTTCTTCGTCCTCGCCCCCAAGCCCGCGAAGGCCGCCCCGCCCAAGGTCGAGGGCACGCTCTTCCCGCTCTCGCCCGAGTTCGTCGTCAACCTGGACGGCGAGCACTACGGCAAGGTGTCGATCGCGCTGCTGCTCAGCGCCGGCGCTCCGGCGGCCTCGACCGACGGCACCGCCGCCACCCTGCCCGAGGACGCGGCCGTCCGCGCGATCGTCACGAACGACCTCACGGGCCTGCCGTCGAGCGACCTGATCGACCGCCCGAAGCGCAACGCGATCGAGAAGAAGATCCTCACGGATCTGCAGAAGAAGACCGATGTAAAGGTCACCGAGGTGCTGTTCACCGACGTCGTCGTCCAGTAGGGAATCACCATGTCCGAACACGATCCCGCCATCGCCCCCACCCCCGAGGTGGGCACCGAGCTCGTCATGCCGGCGCTCCAGGAGCAGCCCGGCGAGCGGCCCGCGGTCCTCGACCTCGGCCCCGTCCTCGACGTGCCCGTCGAGCTGACGGTCGAGATCGGCCGCACGACGATGACGATCCGCGAGACGCTCGAGATGGGACCCGGCTCGATCGTGGCGCTCGACCGCCTGACCGGCGAGCCGGTCGACCTGCTCGTGAACGGCCAGACGATCGCGCGCGGCGAGGTCATCGCGATCGACGAGGAGTTCGGCCTGCGCATCACGCAGGTCGTCTCCCCCAAGCGCCGCCTCGACGCCGCCGCCTAGACCTGCAGAACCGGTGCCAGGCACCGGTTACGCACCAAACGGGGTCAGACCCCTTTTGGTGCAGCAGCGCGGTCCTGTCCCGTCGCGGCTGGGGATGGAGCAGTTCTGGGGACGGTCCCGGCTGGTGGTGGGCCCAACAACAGAGGTGCCTGGCTCCGGCGAAGGCCGGTGCCAGGCACCTGGTGTGGCAAACGGTCTAGGCGGCGCGGCGGAGCGGCGGCACGACCGAGTCGTACGTGTCGATGCGCTCCTTCAGCGTGCGCCGGATCGAGGAGAGGATCTGCGACACGCGCGACTCGCTGATGCCGAGCATGCGGCCGACCTCGGCGCCCTGCATGTGCTTCACGTAGAGCAGGACGAGGATCGTCTGCTCGCGCTCGCTGAGCGAGGCGATCGCGTCGCGGAGGACGGCGGCCCGCTCGCCGGCCAGCGCGGCCAGCTCCGGGTCGAACTCGCCCGCCGGGGCCTCGATCGTGTCGCCGACCTCGACCGGCATCGCCTCCTCCGTCCCGCGCGCGGGCGTGTTGAGGCTGAGCAGGTCGGCCCGGGACAGGCCTTCGAGGTGGTTGTGCAGCGAGTCGACGTCGATCTCGAGCTCGGTGGCGAGCTCCTCGTCGGAGGGCAGGCGGCCGGTGCGCAGCTGCCACGCCTCGCGGGCGCGCTCGATCGCGCGGCCGTTGCGGCGCAGCGAGCGCGGAGCCCAGTCCTGCCGGCGTAGCTCGTCCATGATGGCGCCGGAGACGCGCGTCCAGGCGTACTGCTCGAACGTCGCGCCCTTGGCCGGGTCGAACCGGTCGACGGCCGCGATCAGCGCGAGCAGCCCGCACGACACGAGGTCGTCGAGCTCGCAGTGGGCCGGCAGCTCACGAACCTTGCGGCACGCGAGGTACTTGACCATCGGCGCGTAGGAGAGCACGAGGCGGTCACGGGCCGCCACATCCTTGTTCTGGATCCAGGCTCGCCACAAGGCCTCCGCGGTGCCGGCCGTGGGTCGTGAGCTGCTGGACACGGGCGTTGCTTCCACAGAGGAGACCTCCAGAGGGACACGTAAGACGGAAGGGGAGCTTGGAAAGACTTTGCTGGTCGGAGCCGCGTCCCGGGTGGGGCCGGGGACGCACGTCGTCCGTATCGGCAGTCCCGGCACAGGTCGCCCTCCCCATTTTGGAGTATCCCCGAAGCGCGATCGGGGATTCCGTCACGGCGGCCGCGCGAACGCTCAAGCCGCGCGGCCGGGTGACCGATGTGGTGATCGCCTTGCTCTCCCGCCGACTCCCCCCAGTTCGGACGAGCATCCTCCTGATCGCTGCCGCATGCGCGGCGATCGCGTTGCTCCATCCCGCCCGCGCGTCCGCCGCGACCGGGCCCCAGAAGACCGCCGTGAAGGCGGCCGCGGCGAAGCACGCCGCCACCCACGCGAAGAAGCAGGCGCCCGCGTTCCACGAGGACAGGACGCCGCTCGATCCGGGCGTCGCGTCGGCCGGCACGGCGAAGGGCCAGGCCCCGTCGGTCGGCAGCGCCGGCGCCGACGTGATCCGCACGATCGTCGGCCTCGCGGTCGTCCTCGGCGTGATCTACGGCGTCTACTGGCTGCTCAAGAGCCACGCCCGCGCGAAGTCCGGACGGGCGGACGAGCGCATCGGTGTGATCGCGACCACGCCGCTCGCGCCGAACCGCTCGCTCCACCTCGTCCGCGCCGGCGACGAGCTGATCCTGGTCGGCGCCACCGACCACTCGATCACGCCGCTTCGCGTCTACACGTCCGAGGAGGCCATCCTGGTCGAGGGCGGGGCCGACGCGCCGCTGCAGCTGCCGGCGGCCACGCCGTCCGGCCGTGAGAGCTTCCTCGAGGTCCTGCGCAAGAGGACGGCCCGGGCATGACCGGCCTGCCGCTCCTCGCCGCCGCGTCCTCGGGCATCTCGATCAACGGGAACGCCCTCTCGACGCCGGTCGAGATCCTGATCTCGATGACCTTGCTCGCGCTCCTGCCGGGCGCGCTGCTCATGGTCACGGGCTTCACCCGCATCCTGATCGTCCTCGGCTTCGTGCGCAACGCCCTCGGCACGCCGACCAGCCCGCCCTCGCAGGTGCTGGTGGGCATGTCGCTGATCTTGACGATCTTCGTGATGGCGCCGACCTTCAAGCAGATCAACACGACCGCGATCCAGCCGTACACGAGCCACGAGATCACGCTCTCGCAGGCGGCCACCCGCGGCCAGCAGCCGCTGCGCACGTTCATGTTCAACCAGACGCGCGACTCCGACCTGGCCATGTTCGTGAAGATGGCGAACCTGCCCCGGCCGAAGACGCGCGCCGACATCCCGACCTACGTGCTGGTGCCGGCCTTCATGATCTCCGAGCTGAAGACGGCCTTCCAGATCGGGTTCCTGATCTACCTGCCGTTCCTGATCATCGACATGGTCGTAGCCTCGACCCTGATGTCCATGGGGATGATGATGCTGCCCCCGGTCCTGATCTCGCTGCCCTTCAAGATCATGCTGTTCGTGCTGGTCGACGGGTGGCATCTCGTGATCCAGAGTCTCGTTCAGTCCTTCCACACCTGACGACCATGAACGCAGATACCGTCAACTCACTCGCGACCCAGGCGCTGACCGTCACCCTCGAGGTGTCGATGCCGTTCCTGCTCGCCGGCCTCGTGGTCGGGCTGATCGTGTCGGTCTTCCAGGCCGTCACCTCGATCCAGGAGCAGACGCTCAGCTTCATCCCCAAGATCCTGGTGATCGGCGCGGTGCTCGCCATCGGCGGCCCGTGGATGCTCGACCAGATGCTGACCTACACGACCAACCTGTACACGAACATCCCGAACCTGGTCGGGCCGTGACCGTCACGCTGCCGGACCAGGCCCTCACCGAGGTGCTGGGCTTCCTGCTCGTGGTCTGCCGGGTCGGCGGCCTGTTCGTGCTCGCCCCCGGGTTCTCCTCGGCGATGATCCCGAGCCGGATCAAGCTGATGCTGGCGATGGCGCTCTCTCTGGCGATGCTGCCGATCGCGGTGCACGGCCAGACCGTGCCGCTCGACGCGGGCGACTACGTGATGCTGATGCTGAAGGAGATCGGCGTCGGCCTCATCTTCGCCTTCCCGATGGCCCTCGTCGGCGCCGCCGTCCAGTCGGGCGCGAGCCTGCTCGACACCCTGATCGGCTTCTCGTTCTCGTCGGTGCTCGACCCGGTCAACAACCAGCAGACCGCGATCCTGGGCCAGTTCTACAGCCTCTTCGCCGTGCTGGTGCTGCTGATGTCGGGCGGCGACCAGATCATGATCGAGGGCATCGGAGCCAGCTACCGGGCGCTCCCGATCACCGCCTTCCCGCACATCGGCGCGCTGACCGCCGGCTCGCTTGCGGCCTTCTCCCAGGTGTGGGTGATCGGCCTCGAGATCGCCGCGCCCGTGCTGGTCGCGCTCGTGATCACCGACGCCGCCATCGGCCTCGTGTCCCGCGCGGTGCCGCAGATGAACGTCTTCGTCGTCGGCATGCCGGCCAAGATCCTGGTCGGGATGACCGTGATCGCGGCGACGCTGCCCTTCGTCTCGAACCAGGTGCAGGGCGCCCTCCAGCAGTCGGTGCTGCAGGCGGTCCAGACACTGGGCGGCTAAGTGGGCCCTCTCGCGATGTCTGACCCGTTCTGGCGGCTGCAAACCGTCGCGCTGCGGTGTCCTTGGACGATGCCGTGCAAAGCACTGTTATCGTCCCGCGTCCTTGCATCGCTCGGTTTTCGCTCGCCATCTCCAGATCAACATCACGAGAGGGCCCACTAGGTGGCCGACAACCGCACCGAGAAGCCCACACCGAAACGGCGTAAGGAGGCCCGCGACAAGGGCCAGATCGCCCGCTCGACCGACCTGACCTCGGCCGCGGTGCTGCTCGGTGGGATCCTGGCGATCGTCGTGACCGCGCCGACGATGCTCGACCACTTCTCCGAGATCGTCCGCGTCGGCCTCAGCCAGTCGGGCGACACCCACCTGGCCGGGCGGGCCGGGGTCGGCGCCCTTTACTCGTGGGGCGTCCAGTCGATGCTCGCGATCGTGGCGCCGGTGGCCGTCACGGCGGCCGCCGCCGGCCTGATCGCCAACGTGGTGCAGAACCGCCCGGCCATCACGACCTCCGCGCTCGGCCCGCAGTGGAACCGGCTCGACCCGCGCGCGGGCTTCAAGCGCCTCTTCGGCGTGCGCGCCCTGTTCGAGGGCGGCAAGACGATCGTGAAGACCTGCGTCGTCGCCGTGGCCGCCTTCGTCGCCATCTGGCCGCGGCTGCAGGACCTGGGCCAGCTCGCCGGCGCGCCCCCGGGCGAGATCATGAGCCAGCTGGGGAGCATGGTGATGATGCTCGCGCTCTACGTCTGCGTGGCGTTCCTCCTGATCGGGATCATCGACTTCACCTGGCAGCGCTACCAGCACGAGAAGTCCCTCAAGATGACGAAGGAGGAGGTGCGGCAGGAGTCGCGCCAGTCCGATCTGGCCCCCGAGGTGCGCGGCGCGATCCGCCGCCGCCAGTTCGCCCGCGCGCGCCAGCGCATGATCGCCGACGTTGCCACCGCCGACGTCGTCGTCACGAACCCGACCCACTTCGCCGTCGCCCTGCGCTACGACGGCTCCCGGCCGGCGCCGGAGCTGGTCGCCAAGGGCGTCGACCTGGTCGCCGCGGCCATCCGCAAGGCGGCCGAGGACGCCGGCGTGCCCGTGCTCCAGAACCCGCCCCTCGCGCGCGCGCTCCATAAGGAGGTGGAGATCGGGCAGATGATCCCGGACTCCTTCTTCGCCGCCGTGGCCGAGGTGCTGGCCTTCGTCTACCGCACCGCCCGCCACCGCCGGAGGGCGTCGTGATCGCGGCCGCCGCGCGGATGCTCAAGTCGGCGCGCGGGAACGCCGATGAGGGTCCCCGAATGCGAATCGAATGCCCTTCGCTTCGCCGCCGCTCCCCCCGCGGCCGCCTGCCGGGACCGACCGGATCCCTCCCCACCGAGATGGGTCGCTGAGCCATGGGCGGCGGCCTCCGGATCCTCCTGCGTCACAACGACCTGCTGGCCGCGGTCGGCGTCGTCGTCGTGGTCGCGATGATGCTCGTGCCGCTGCCGAGCGCGCTGATCGACATCTTCATCACGGTCAACATCTCCGGCGCGCTGATGATCCTGATCACGACGATGTACGTGCCGCGCGCGCTCGACTTCGCCGCGTTCCCGTCGCTGCTGCTGCTGACGACGCTCTTCCGGCTCGGGATCAACATCAGCGTCACCCGGCTCGTGCTGCTGCACGGCGACGCGGGCAACGTGATCCACGCCTTCGGCTCGTTCGTCGTCGGCGGGAACGTGCTCGTGGGGATGGTGGTGTTCCTGATCCTGGTCGTGATCCAGTTCGTCGTGATCACGAACGGCGCCGGCCGCGTGGCCGAGGTCGCCGCCCGCTTCACCCTGGACGCCATGCCCGGCAAGCAGATGGCGATCGACGCCGACCTGAACGCAGGCCAGATCACCGACCAGCAGGCCCGCGAGCGGCGCGAGCAGATCGCGCGCGAGGCGGACTTCTATGGCGCGATGGACGGCGCCTCAAAGTTCGTCAAGGGCGACGCGATGGCCGGCATCCTGATCGTGGCCATCAACCTGCTCGGCGGCATCGGCGTCGGCCTGCTCCAGCGCGGCATGTCGTTCTCGGACGCCGCCCACCAGTTCCCCATCCTGACGATCGGCGACGGTCTGGCCGCCCAGATCCCGGCGCTCCTGATCTCGACCGCGATGGGCATCATCGTCACCCGCTCGGGCAGCGAGGCCGACCTCGGCTCCGACATCTCGGCCCAGATCCTGCGCCAGCCGCGGGCGCCGATGATCGCCGGCGGCATCATCGCCGCGATGGGCCTCGTGCCGGGCATGCCGATCATCCCCTTCCTCACCATCGGCACGATCTTCTTCCTGCTCGGCCGGGCCATGGTCGCGCACGCGAAGACGACCGCGGCGACGAAGGCCGCGCAGGACGCCCTGCCCGCTCCGGCCGCCTCGCCCGGCGACGCCGCCGTCGGCGCCCTCCAGATCGACCCGCTCGAGCTCACGATCGGCTTCGGCCTGGTGCCGATGGTCGACGCGAAGTCCGGCGGCTCGCTGCTCGGCCGCGTCGGCGTCGTCCGCCGCCAGATCGCCTCCGAGCTCGGCATGGTCATCGCGCCGGTGCGCATCCACGACGACGTCGGCCTCGACTCCCACGAGTACGCCGTCAAGGTGCGCGGCGCCGAGGTGGCCCGCGGCCGCGTCATCCCCGGCCATCGCCTGGCGATGGACCCGGGCGACGCGACGCCCGGCGTGTCCGGCATCCCCACCGTCGAGCCGGCCTTCGGACTGCCGGCCGTGTGGATCGACGAGAACCACCGCGCCGAAGCCGAGGCGCTCGGCTACACCGTCGTGGACGCAGAGTCGATGATCGTCACCCATCTCACCGAGACGATCCGCCGCCACGTCGACGAGCTGCTGACCCGCCAGGAGACGAAGAAGCTGATCGACGCGCTGAAGGAGCAGAACGCCGCCGCCGTCGAGGAGGTCGTGCCCGAGAAGCTCGGCGTCGGCGAGGTGCAGCGCGTCCTCCAGCACCTGCTGCGCGAGAACGTCTCGATCCGCGATCTGGGCACGATCCTCGAGTCGATCGGCGACCGCGCCGCCTCGACGCGCGACCCCGCCATCCTGGCCGAGTACGCCCGCCAGGCGCTGGCGCGCTCCATCACGCTGAACTACCTCGACGCGAGCAAGTCTCTGCAGGCAATCTCGCTCGACCCGAACCTGGAGCAGGAGATCGCCGAATCGGTCACCCAGACGCGCGACGGCGAGTACCTGGCCATGGATCCCGCCCGCGCACAGACCGTCGTGCGCCTCCTGAGCGGCGAGGTCGAACAGGCGACGGGCATGGGCCTGCGGCCGGTGCTCCTGTGCTCCGGCCGCATCCGCCGCCATCTGCGGCGCCTGATCGAGCAGGCATTGCCGCAATTGCCGGTCGTGTCCTACAATGAGATCCTTCCGGGGATCCGTGTCGAGTCCACCGGGGTCGTGGCGGGGTAGGGCACCGCCCGTACTGCACACCATGCCTGAGACCCGCACCTATCAGGGCGCGTCCCTCGAGGAGCTGCTTCCCCAGATCCGCGCCGACCTGGGCGCAGGCGCCGTGATCACGCGCCGGCGCGAGGGCGTGACCGGCGGCTTCGCCGGCTTCTTCGGCAAGCGCTGCATCGAGGTCGAGGCCCAGGCGGGCGCGCCCATGCAGTCCGTCCCCGCGCGCAGCGTGTTCGACGCCTACGACACGGCCCAGGAGCCCGAGCTCGAGATGGACTCCGACCTCGACCTGGGCGTCGACGCCGACGGCCCGGTCATGCGCTCGTTCATCGAGCAGGCCAGCCCGTTCGCCGACGTCCTCGGCGACGCCATGGTCGAGGCAGACGGGACGACGCCCGCCGTCCGCGACGGGTTCGAGGGCATCGACCTCGTGTCCGCCGCCGGCTCCGTCGAGGTCGCGGCCCGCCAGGTCGCGACCGGAGACTGGGAGCAGGTGTCGGCGCAGCTGCTCGACGCCGGCATGCCCGCCGATGTCGTCGAGGCGCTCGTCTCCGACGCCGTGCGGCTGCTGGCGCCGTTCGACCCCGACGCGCGGGAGGCCGACCTCGTCCGCCAGATGCTCGGCCGCACCGTGCGGGTGGAGCACGGCTGGCACTCGAAGAGCCGCACGATCGCCGTCGTCGGGCCCGCCGGCGCCGGCAAGACGCTCACGATCGCCAAGCTCGCCCACGCATTCGCCGACCGCTCGCCCTTCACGGTGCGCCTGGTCAGCCTCGAGCCCGGCGAGGGCGCCGAGCGGCTGACGGCGCTGACCGAGGGGCTCGACGTCGAGCGCCGCACCGCCGACACGCCCGAGGCCGCCAAGTCGGCCGTGCGCGCCCCCGGCAACGACGGCGTCGTCCTGATCGACACGCCGCCGATCTCCGCCGGCGACGGCGAGAGCCTGGCCACGCTCGGCAAGCTGCTCGCGGCCGCCCGGCCCGACGAGACGCACCTGATCGCCCCGGCCGGCTACGACGCGCGCTCGCTGCTGCACCTGAACGCGGCGATCGATCCGCTGTGCCCGGCCAACCGGATCCTGATCTCGCGCATCGACGAGGCCCCGACCGCCGCCGTGCCCGTCGGCATCTCGCTCAGCCTGAAGCGGCCGATCTCCTACCTCGCCGACGGCCGCCGCCCCACGGACGGGCTGCGCCCGGCCGATCCCAATGAGCTCGCCGCGCTGGTGATGCCCTGATGGATCCCAAGCCGCCGCTCGTCGGCCTGTCCGACCACCCCCGGGCCTCCCGCTCCATCCAGCAGATCAAGGCCTGGGGCGGCCTGCTCGGCTTCGTCGTCGTCGCCGGGTACAGCTACATGGGCGGGATGGGCGTCGCGGACGCGCTGCTGCGCGGCGTGATCGCCGGCGTCGCCGCCCAGATGCTGGCCTGGATCGCCGCGATCGTGCTCTGGCAGCACCTGCTCGAGGGCGAGGCCAAGACGGCGGTGCGCCAGGCCAGGGAGAACCGCAGCCGCGCCGCCCAGCGTGGGTCACAGGGGACCGAGGCGTGACCGACCCGATCGACCGCATCCCGCAGATGCCGCCGGCGTGGGCCCTCCGCGAGCGCGACGCGCGCCGCGACGGCGACCCCCGCCGCCCGAAGCAGCAGCCGCCCGCCCCGGTCGACGAGCCCGAGGACGACGAGCCGCACCTCATCGACGTCCGCGCGTAAGCGCATTCGGACGTCCGCATTTGCGATCTTTACAGATCGCTAAAGAGCGGAGGGGGCCGGCCGATTACCGGTGCGCGCACCGCAAGGACGCGGTCGCAAAGGACACACACCTATCTTCAAGGAGGAAGATATGTCCCTCTCCGTCCAGACCAACATCGAGGCGTTCGACGCTCATCGGAACCTCGTCAAGACCAGCAGCATGCTGGCCAGCTCGATGGAGAAGCTCTCCTCGGGCTACCGCATCAACAAGGCCGCCGACGACGCCGCCGGTCTCGCCATCTCCGAGAAGCTGTCCGCGCAGGTCAGCGGCCTGGCCCAGGCTCAGCAGAACGCCCAGTCCGCCGTGAACCTCGTGCAGACCGCCGACGGCGCGATGGGTGAGGTCACCTCCATGCTGCAGCGTGTCCGCGACCTCGCGGTCGAGTACAACAACGGCACGCTGTCGACCGCCGACCAGGCCGCCATCACGGCCGAGGTCGCGCAGCTCTGCGCCGAGATCTCCAGCATCGGCACGGACACGCAGTTCAACGGCATCGCTCTGCTGACCGGTACCGCGGCCATCACCTTCCAGGTGGGTGCCAACGACAACCAGACGATCACGACCAACGCCGTCAAGCTGTTCGGCTCGGGCGCCGGCTACGCCGTCGACTCCGCCATCTTCAGCTTCTCGGGCTCGACGATCAACCTGTCGGCGATCGACGCCGCCATCCAGAACGTCTCGACTGACCGCGCGACGTTCGGCGCCGTCCAGAACCGCCTGCAGCACACGCTGAACAACCTCGGTAACTACCAGGAGAACCTGTCCGCTTCCGAGTCGAGCATCAAGGACGTCGACATGGCGTCGGAGATGGTCAACTTCACGAAGCTGCAGGTGCTCCAGCAGGCCGGCATGAGCGTCCTGTCGCAGGCCAACCAGGCCCCGCAGTCGGTGCTCTCGCTGCTCCGCTAGTACCACGCTTCACTCGCATGACGAACGGTGGGCCACCCTCGGGTGGCCCACCGGCGTTTAACGTGGGGGAACCCATGGTTCCCCCACGAGCCCCCTCCTTACGGATCGCCGCCGATTGTCGGCGGAGCTCCGGCGAGACGCGGTCTCGCCCGACCCGCGGACCAGGTCGGCCTGGCATATGCTGGCCGCGTGTGGCGGATGACCTCACGTGCGGGCGTCCGCCTCGCCTGCCTCGACTACGGCGGCGAGAGGCCGGCGGCCGTGCTCGCCCACGGGCTGGCCGGCCACGCCGGCGAGTGGGACGGTACGGCGGCGTGGTTTGGCCGGACGCACCGGGTGGTCGCGCCGGACGCCCGCGGCCACGGCCGCAGCGAGCGCCGTCCCGGCGACGTCTCCCGGGCGGCGTGCGTCGATGACCTCGCTCACTGGATCGAGCTGCTCGGGCTCGCCCCCGCAGTCGTGATCGGCCAGTCGCTCGGCGGGCACACCGCCTTCCTGCTGGCGGCCCGCCGGCCCGAGCTCGTCCGAGCGCTCGTGGTCGCCGAGGCGGCGCCGCCGGCCGACCCCGACGCGCCCGCCACCGTGGAGGCATGGCTGCGATCGTGGCCGGTGCCGTTCGCAGGCCGCCAGGAGGCGCTGGGGTTCTTCGGCGACACGCCCTGGGGCCGGGCCTGGACGGACGGCCTCGAGGAGCGCGAGGACGGCCTCTGGCCGGCCTTCGACGTCGACGTGATGGTCGCCTCGCTTGCCGAGACGTCGCAGCGCGACTACTGGGACGAGTGGCGGCGTGTTGCCTGCCCCACCCTCGTGGTGCGCGCGGGCGACGACGGCGTCCCTGCGGAGCTCGTGGAGCGAATGGTGGCCGAGGCGCAGAACGCGAGCTCGGCGGTCGTCTCGGACGCCGGCCACGACCTGCACCTGTATCAACCGGGACGCTGGCGCCAGGTCGTAGAGGCCTTCGTGGCGTAAGGGGCCAGACCTCGCGAGCCGGACTCTTGCATACCCGCACGGTCAGGTCCTGCCGATCCATGCGGTGCCGAGGTCGACACGCAGCTCAGCACTCGACGAGCTCACCGCGGCTGGGGTTCGGATCGCACATCTGGTCGCGCGCCGAGCCAGCAACCGTGAAGTCGCTGAATGGCTCTCGCTCAGACCGAGCGATGAGGAGGGCGCCCGCCATTCGTCGGCGCTCCCGCCAGCGACAACCTCGAGCTCCGCCCCGGGGTCAGACCCCGAACGCCGGCCGTGACACTCACTTGGCACTTCCGTTCGGGGTCTGACCCCGGTTAGAGCGTCACGTAGCCGGTGGCCTCGGAGGGCCAGCGGGTCTCCTCGCGGACGCCGTTCGAGGCGTTGCCCTCGACCGTCGTCAGCGAACCGTCGCCGTTCACCGACTTGACGATGCCCACGTGCTCGGTGCCGAACAGGATCAGCTCGCCGGGAGCGGGCGTCTGCGTCAGCCGGCCGGTCGAGCGGGCCCAGTCGGTGATCTCGGCGACGGAGCCGAGGCCCTGGCCGTGGTCGCCGATCGGGGCGCCGGCCTGATTCGCGCACCACGAGACGAAGTAGGCGCACCAGGGGGCGCCGGCGTAGGCGCCCTGCGTGGCCGTGCGGTACATCGCGATCTGAGGGCCGTCGTTCGAGCCCGGGGGCTGCTCGGTGACGCCCACCTGGCTCTCGGCCACCTGGAGGGCGGCGAGACCCGCGTTGCCGCTCGTGTCGCCGGACGAGGCCACCCCGTTCGTGCCGCCGGCGGCGGCGAGCGCCTGCTGGAACGACGAGGCGGAGCCCGACGCTGTCGCCGGCGCGCCAGGCGAGGCGCTGAGGAGGCTCGGCGAGGAGATCTGGTCGACCATCGCCTCGAGCTGCTGCATGCGGCTCAGGGCATCGGTGAAGCTCGCGGGGGAGACGGCGTCAGGCGAGAAGCTCATTCATCCTCTACATCGCCCGCGGGCGGCGGAAGTTGAGCCGCAACGTCGCGGAATTGGGCCGGGGGCCGCCCACCTTTCGAGAGGTGGACGGCCCCCGGGTCATTCGGGTGATGCTCGGTTGCCGTGCGACTACTGCCGCAGCAGCGAGAGCACCGACTGCGAGGACTGGTTGGCCTGCGAGAGGACGCTCATGCCGGCCTGCTGGAGCACCTGCAGCTTGGTGAAGTTGACCATCTCGGCCGCCATGTCGACGTCCTTGATCGACGACTCGGCCGCGGACAGGTTCTCCTGGTAGTTGCCCAGGTTGTTCAGGGTATGCTGCAGCCGGTTCTGGACGGCGCCGAACGTGGCCCGGTCGGTGGACACGTTCTCGATGGCGGCGTCGATCGCCGACAGGTTGATCGTCGAGCCGGAGAAGCTGAAGATCGACGAGTCGACCGCGAACCCGGCGCCCGAGCCGAACAGCTTGACGGCCGAGGTGGTGATGGTCTCGCCGTCGTTGGCGCCGACCTGGAACGTGATCGTGGCGGTGCCGGTCAGCAGCGCGATGCCGTTGAAGGTCGTGTCGCTACCGATGTTGTTGATCTCGGCGCAGAGCTGGGCGACCTCGGCCGTGATGGCGGCCTGATCGGCGGTCGACAGCGTGCCGTTGTTGTACTCGACCGCGAGGTCGCGGACGCGCTGCAGCATGGCCTGCACCTCGCCCATCGAGCCGTCGGCGGTCTGCACGAGGTTGACGGCGTCCTGCGCGTTCTGCTGGGCCTGGGTCAGGCCGCTCACCTGCGCGGACAGCTTCTCCGAGATGGCGAGGCCGGCGGCGTCGTCGGCGGCCTTGTTGATCCGGTAGCCCGAGGACAGCTTCTGCATGGACTCGGACAGCTGGTTCGACGTGTTCAGCAGGTTGCGGTGGGCGTCGAACGCCTCGATATTCGTCTGGACGGAAAGGGACATGGCAGTTCTCCTTGGGGACGGACTTCAGTGTCTAGTTCGGGGGGATGTCAGTTGGGACGCTCGAGGCCGGCGCCAGCGCGGCGGCGGCGTTCTCTTCCTTGATCGCGAGCCAGATCTCGTGCCGGTACACGGGCACGTCGCCGGGCGCATCGATGCCGAGGCGGACGCTCGACCCGGAGACCTCGAGCACCGTGACGGTGATCTGGTCGCCGAGGCAGATGCGCTCGCCGGCTCGTCGTGTGATTACGAGCACGCCTACACCCCCGTGGCCGCAACCGGGGCGGCCGGGGTGGCAGGACGGACTTCGGACAGCGGGACGCGCGCGAACAGCGGCTCGCGGACGCCGTAGCCACCGACCTCGTTGATCACCTGGCGGCCGAGGCGGCTCTCGCCGTGGATGACGATCGGGCCGCGCAGGTTGATCGTGAAGTCGCCGAGCTGGTCGGCGGCGCGGACGACGCAGAAGATCTCGGCCTGCTCGGGCGACTCGAGCTGCAGCGTGGCGGCGTCGTCGTCCGACAGCTTGACCTCGTAGTCGGTGAAGAACGGCCACGGCTTCGTCACGGGCAGCGCCAGCGACGGATCGTCGATCGAGTGCAGCCAGAAGAAGACAGACTTGTCGTCACGCGCGACGAGCGCATAGCGGCTCCCGCCGAGACCGATGAGCCCCTCCGGGAACACGATGATCGAGTCGTCACGGATCTCGAGCTGACCGAATCGGGTGCTGTTGATGAACATGTGTGTCGTATCTCCTTCAGGAGTCGTTACGTGCTCAGAAAGTCCATGAGCGACGGCTGGATGATCTGGGCGCCGGCGCGCAGCGCGGCCTGATATGCGGCCTGCTGGGTGGAGAAGTTGACCATGACCTGGGTCATATCGGCGTCTTGGACGTTGGACAAAAGCTGTGTCGTCGACTGCTCGGTCGACAGGAGCCGATTCGACGCAGTGGTGAGGCGATCCGACAGCGCGCCGACCTGCGCCCGCGCGTTCAGGAGCGTGTCGTTGGCGGTGTCGAGCGCGTTCAGGTCGGTGGTGCTGAGCGCGTTGGTGTTGCCCGACTGGAGGTCGTTCACGATCCCGCGCAGCGTCGCGAGCAGGCCGCTCGTGCCGTCGCCGATGACGCTCGACCCGGGCGTGTTGATCGCGACCTGCACGCCCACGCCGATCTCGCGCGTGATCATCGCGGTGTTGCCCGAGTACGCATCGTTCGAGCCGAGCTGGTAGGGCTGCGTGTTCGTCGACGTGCCGGAGAAGATGTAGCGGCCGGCGTACTGCGTGTTCCCGTCGGTCTTGATCGAATCGATGAGCTGGTTGAGCTCGGTGACGATGGCCTGGCGGTCGCTCGCGTCGTTCGTGTCGTTCGCGCCCTGGATGACCAGGTCGCGGGCGCGCTGGATCGAGTCGCCGATGTCGCCGAGGGCGGTGTCCGCGACGTTCTGCCACGAGTTCGCGTCCTGCACGTTCGACTGGTACTGCTTGTTCGCGGCCAGGTCGGCGCGCAGCTTCAGCGCCTGGCTGGCGCCGTACGGATCGTCCGACGGCTTGTTCAGCTTGTAGCCGGACGAGAGCTGCTGCTCGGACGTCGAGAGCTGCGTCGTCACGTTGCGCAGGTCGTAGAGCAACGTCTGGTTCATCATTCCCTGGGTGATCCTGGCGGTCACAGGCCAACCCTCCCGGTGCGGTTGATCAGCTGATCGAGCATGTCGTCCATCGCGCTCAGCGCGCGGGCGGAGGCCTGGTAGCCGCGCTGGAACGTGATCAGGTTCGTCATCTCCTCGTCGAGGCTGACGCCGGAGACGGACTGGCGCTGGTTCTGCAGCGCGTTCGTGAGCGCCGTCGTCGTGTCGACCTGGTTCGTCGCCTGCTGGACGTCGGCGCCGACCTGGGTCACGAGCTGCGTGTAGGCGGCGTCGATCGTGGCCGAGCCGATCGTCGGCGTCGTCTGCATGTCGGCCATCCGAAGGGCGTTCCCGGCGTCGCCGACGGCGCCCGTCGCGGAGGCGGCGATCAGCGCGGGGTTCGAGATCACGGCCGGGTTGACGGCGATGTTGGTCGCGTCCGTGCCCGTGAAGAAGGCGCCGCCGGCGTTGCCGTTCAGGTCGAAGCCGGCCGCGCTCTGGGCGTTCGTCTTCGTGATCAGCGCCGAGGCGATCGTGTTCAGCTGGGCCTGGTAGCCGGGGATCGTGGTGTCCCGCAGCGTGATCAGGCCCTGGATCTTCCCGGCCGAGAGGCTCGTGAGGTCGGACTCGGCCAGCGTCGCCGACGTACCGGCGGTGACCAGCGAGGCGCCGCCGAAGCTGATGTCGACCGACCCGTTCGCGCCGTTCGTGACCGCCACGTTGCCGAGGGCGGACAGCTGGTCGACGAGCAGGTCGCGCTGGTCGAGCAGGTCGTTCGGCGAGTTGCCGGTGGCGGTGATCTTCGAGATCGTCAGGTTCAGCTGGGCGATCTGGGTGCCCAGGTTGTTGACCTGGTTGATCTGGTCGGTGACGTTCTGGGCCGTCTGCGACTGCAGCGTGGTCAGCTGCGACGAAAGGCTCTGGAACCCGTCGGCGAGGCTGGCGGCCGACTGCGCGAGCGCCTGGCGCGTGCCCATGTCCTCCGGGTTGTTCGAGAGGTTCTGCCAGGCGCCCCAGTAGTTCGAGAGCAGGCTCGAGATGCCGCTGTCCGTGGGCTCGTTGAACGCGAGCTGCACCTGCTGGAGGCCGTCCTGGTTCGCCTGGGCCTGGCCCTGGAGCATCGACTGGGCGCGGTACTGGACGTCGAGGAACGCGTCACGGATGCGCTGGTAGCTGGCCACGTCCACGCCGGTGCCGATCTGGCCGGGGCCGGCGGGGGCGGTGGTGACGCCGGGAATCGTGTAGGCGGGCGAGGCCTGGAACACGGCCACCTGCCGCGAGTACCCGGTGGTGCTCGCGTTGGCGATGTTGTGGCTCGTCGTGTCCAGCGCCTGCTGCTGCGCGAGCAGGCCGCGGAGGCTCGTCTCGAGGCCCATGAACGTGGAGAGACCCATGCCCTATCCCCTCAGGTCCACCAGGTTCGCGGGCTGGGTCGGCGTCGTGTGGCCGACCGCCGTGTAGCCGGCCTGCGGCGCACCGGACATCACGCGCATCAGGTGATCCAGGAACAGGAGCTCCTGCCGGATCAGGACGCGGTTCTGCCGGTGGATGCGCGCGACCTCCGCCAGCAGGCCCTTGAGCTCTGCCGAGAGCACGCGCACCCGCGTCGCCGTGGGCTCGGGGGTCAGCTGCAGAAGCATGTCCAGGGTGACCTGATCGGCAGGCACGCGCAGAACTTGAGCGGCGTTCGCGAGCAGCGCATCGCGCTCGCGCTCGATCTGCGAGCGCTGCACCATCTCCTGCTGCACCTCCGCCAGGCGCGCGAGCACGCCCTGGACGTCCTGCACCTTGATCGCCTCGCTCTGGGCGAGGACGATCTGGAGCATGCGCCGGTTCGAGGCCAGCTGGCGCTCGAGATGCTCGACGAGACCGGTCACTGCGCGTCACCTGCGCCGGTGCCGGCGGTCGGGGGCGTGCCCGTGGCGGGCGGCGTCTGCGTGCTGGAGCCGCTCGGCGTGGTGAGGCCGGTCGACTGGGCGAGCATGAGGTAGAGCTGGTGGGCGATGCCGAGGCCGCCGGCCTGGGTGATGCCGTCGGACAGGGCCTGCGGCAGCATCTGGCTCACGACCGGCGAGGAGCCGCCCATCGAGAAGATCGACTGCGTCGAGGGATCGTCCGACCCGTCGTCGGAGCTCGAGTCCGAGCCGTCCGCGTCGTCGGTGCCCTGCATCGCCTGCGCCAGCTGGTCGGTCAGCTCCTGCGTCAGCAGCTGCTCGAAGCCGAGCGCGGCCTTGTAGAGCTGCTCGCCCTTGGCGCCCGCCTTGCGGACGTCCGGCGGCAGCACCGTCGGCAGGATGTTCGAGCCGAGCGCGGAGAGGTCGGTGGCCGTGAGGTCGCTCATGTCTACTGCCTGATCTGGTTCGCGACCTGCATCATCTGGTCTTGGTTCTGGATGGCACGGCTGTCCATCTCGAAGCTGCGCTGCGCGTCGATCAGCGCGACCATCGTCTGGGCGAGGTCGACGTTCGACGACTCGAGGTAGCCCTGCTGGAGCTCTGACCCGGCGATCGCGTGCGGCTTGCCGCTCGCCGCGGTCGCGGCGAACAGGTTCCCGCCGAGGGCCGTCAGGCCGCCGGTGTTCGTGACGGTGACGACGGTGATCTTGCCGATGCGGGTCTGGCCGGCCTTGACGGTGCCGTCGGCGCCGATCGAGATCGTGTCGGGATCGGTGCCCGCCGGGAACTTGATCGGCGGCACCAGCCGCTCGCCGTTCTGGGTCACCATCTCGCCGTTCGCGTCGGTCGTGAAGTCGCCCGAGCGGGTGAGCGCGACCGAGCCGTCGGCGCGGCGCACCTGGAAGTAGCCGGGGCCGGCGATGGCCAGCGAGAGCGGGTCGCCGGTCGCGTTGAACGCGCCCTCGGCCTCGTTTCGGCCGGCGTCGACGATGGCCGAGCCCGCGCCGATGCGCATGCCCTGCTCCGTGTTGTAGATCAGGTCACGGAAGCCGATGCGGGCCTGCTTGTAGCCCGTCGTGTCGACGTTCGCCAGGTCATTGGCGAGCATGTCCATCCGCGTCTGCTGTGCCAGCATTCCGCTGGCGGCCGAATACAGTCCGTTCAGCATCGAAGCCCTTCCCGAAGGAAAACTCGGGGCTGAGAGAGTGCGTCGGTGCCTCCCTCGTCGGCCTCTGCGGTGCAGTCCAGCCGTGTGCGATCCCCGATATGTTCTGCCTGGTTATCGGCGGGTCCGGACGGTTCTTGAGCCGCCGAGCAGATCGCGTGGCGCGCGAGGTCGACTACTGACCGGTGGCGCTGCCGACCGAGTTGGCGGCCCGGCCCAGCTCGGTGTCGATCGACTGGATCGCCCGCTGGGTGGTCTCGTAGGCGCGGAACGACACGATCATGTCCACCATCGCCTCGGCGGGCTGGACGCCCGAGCCCTCGAGGAAGCCCTGCTGGACGGTCGTGCCGCTCGGGCGGACGCCCGGCGTGCCGGCGAAGAGGGTGTCGCCCTGCTTGGTGGCGCCGGTCAGGGACATGACCGCCAGGGTGCCGACCGTGCGGCTGCCCACCTTGACGGTGCCGCGCTGGTCGACGGAGATCTGGGAGGGGTCGGACACCTGCCCGACCGTGATCGGCTTGCCGCTCGTGCCGAGCACCAGGTTCCCGGTGTCGGTGCACAGCCGGCCGCGGGCGTCGACCATCAGCTGGCCGTCCCGCGTGTAGCGGACGCCGGAGCTGGTGGCGACCGCGAGGAAGCCCGGGCCGTCGAGGGCGAGGTCGAGCGGGTTGCCGGTGCTCTGCAGCGGACCCTGGGTCAGGTCGGTGACGACGTGGGTGATCCGCGAGCCCATGCTCAGCGAGCCCACCGGCGCGCCGGTGCTGGAGTTCCACAGCAGCAGGTCGGAGAAGCTGGCCTGCTCGGAGTTGTCGGCCTTGTACCCGGGCGTCGAGGCGTTGGCGAGGTCGTTCGCGAGCTGGTCCTGGCGCACCTGCTCTGCCAGCATCCCCGATGCCGCGATGTACAGACCTCGTTCCATCTCGAATTCACTCCCAACCGGTCGATGACGGGAGTCCGGAGTGTCCGGACCCTCCCGCCGATGATCGTCCGGGATGAGCGTGACTTGACATGAACGTCGAACAGATCACCCTGAAGGGGGCCGCAGCAGACCCGGCGTCGGGCGCGCGGCCGCTTGCGCTCCCGCTCGGCAAGGAGCTGGTCGCGCGCATCCTCATGACCCCGGAGGGCGGCGGTCACGGGTTGATCTCGCTGGCCGGGATCGTCCTCGAGGCGCGGCTGCCCCCGGGCCTCGACGCCGGCCGCACGCTGCGGCTCCAGGTCACGCGCGCGGACGCGGAGGAGGTCGTCGTCAAGATCATCCCCGACGCGCCGGAGCATCTCGACGCGGCCGCCGCCGGCCGCGTGGCCGGCGAGCTCGCCCTGCGCGGCGACCCCGACCTCCTGCGGGCAGCGCTCGCGCTGGCAGACGGCACGCTGTGGCTGCCGGGCGGGGCGGCCGCCTCGGTGACCGTCGATCCCGACGCCGGCGGTACGGCCGGCGGCAGCTCGAAGGGCGCGGGCGGCGAGGCCGCGTTCACCCTCCACTGCCCGCAGCTGGGGGCGATCGAGGTGCGCCTGCACGTCGGCCCCGGCTGCGTCCGCGCGGGCGTCGTCACACCACCCGGGCCGACTTCCGAGCTGGCCGAGTCGGGGCTGTCGGATCTGGTCGCCGCGCTCGAGCGCGCGACCGGCCGCCCGGCCACGGCCGCCGTCTCGGCCCGGGCCGCCTCGAAGCCGGCCCCCTCCCCGCCCTCGGGAGCGTTCGATGGCTACGCCTGAGCGCCGCCCCGGCCGCCGCGCCGCAGCCGTGCGGTACCGCAGCGGCGACGTCTCGCCAGAGCTGGTCGCGAGCGGCCGCGACCACGTGGCCGATGCGATCCTGCGGGCGGCGGCCGACGCGGGCATCCCCGTCCGCGAGGACACGGCCCTCATCCAGGCGCTCGAGACGCTCGAGCTGGGGCAGCACGTGCCGGCCGAGCTCTACGCCGCCGTGGCCGAGGCGCTGGTGTGGGCGTACCGCTTGACCGGAAGGCGGCCGCCCGCATGAAAGGCTCGCGTTCCGCCGCAGCCTGCGGCTACAATTGGCCCATGGTCATGCTCACCGAGATCGCGGCCGAACGCGTCAAGGCGCTCGCCGCCGAAGATCCCGAGGCGAAGGTGCTGCGCCTGGCCGTCGAAGGCGGCGGCTGCTCGGGCTTCCAGTACGCCATCGGCTTCGACAGCGAGTGCGAGCCCGACGACGTCGAGATCGACTCGCGCGGCGTTCGCGTCGTCATCGATCCGATCAGCCTGCCCTATCTCCAGGGCTCGACGATCGACTACCACGACGGGCTCATGGGCGCGGGGTTCAGCTTCGACAACCCCAACGTCGCCTCGACGTGCGGCTGCAACTCGTCCTTCCAGGCGAAGCCGGGGATCGAGGGGCCGTACTCGCCGAAGCCCAACGGGTGCGGCTGACCGATCTGAACAAACGGGGTCCGACCCCTTTTGTTCACGGGCGGGTGCGGGCGCGATACGTGTCGGTGCGGTAGCGCAGGTCGAGCCGGTCGACTCCGTGCGCGTCGAGCATCCGCGCCACCGAGGCGAGCAGCTCCTCGCGCTCGTCGTCGGGAAGCACCGCGAACACGCTCCATGACGCCACCCGGGCCAGGAACCCCTCGCGGGTGACCCGGTGGACGTGGCGGAACTCGCGCTTGCGCACCGGCCCGTAGCCGGTCGAGCGCTCGAGCGCCGCCCGCCACTCGCCGGCGATGTAGCGGTTGGGCGCGTTCTGCTCCTCGCGGGCGCGTTCGAGCAGCGCGGCGAACTCGGGGTACCACGGCTCGCCCTCCCACTCCTGCCGGTTCCAGAGCAGGCCGAGGCCGCCGCCGGGCCGGAGCACGCGCCGGATCTCGGCCAGCGCCGCGTCGGGGTCGAACCAGTGGAACGCCGCGGCCACGAACACGGCGTCCACGCTTCGGTCGGCGAGCGGGATCTGCTCCGCCCGCCCGGCCAGCACCTCCACCTCGGGGCGGCCGGCCGCGAGCACGCGGCGCATCTCGGCCACCGGCTCGACGGCGATCACATGGCCGGCGATCGGCACGAGCCCTGCGGTGAGCTTGCCGGTGCCGGCGGCGAGGTCGAGCACGGACGCCGCGGGCGTCACGGCGAGCTCGGAGGCGAGCCAGGCGAGCGCCTCGGGCGGATAGGGTGGCCGGCCCCGGTCGTACGCTTCGGCAACGCGTCCGAACGAGGCCGCGTGCCGCTCGAGCGGCGGGTCCGGCATGACCGAATTCCTAGCCTTCCGCGCGGACGCACGCGCCAACCGCCAGTACACTGCCTCCCGATGCGGCGCGTGCTCGTGGTCGGTGCGGTACTCGCGCTCGCGGCAGCAGCCGCAGGCGTGTTCCTTGCCGTGTCGCGCGGCTCCGGCGAGCCGGCGGCGGCGACGGCGGCGACGCGAAAGCCTGCGCATCCGCAGGTCGTCGCGGACGTGCATCATCACGGCCACACGCGCGCGCCCACCCGGGCCTACGGCCACCCGCAGACGCGTTACCCGACGCTGACCGACGGCGCGCACGGCCCGAGCGTGCTGCGCCTGCAGCAGCTGCTCGCCCGGCGCGGATACCTGCCCGTGACGTTTCACGCGTTCGGACCACAGCCGATGTACACGATCTCGCCGCGGCACGGACGCTTCCAGTGGCGCTTCAACGCGCCCCCCGAGTTGCGCTCGCAATGGCGGCCGGGCGTGTTCTCGACGGTCACGCGCGGCGCCGTGATGTCGTTCGAGGCGGACCTGGATCTCGCGGCGGACGGGATCGCCGGCCGCCGGGTATGGCAGGCGCTGACCGCCACGAAGCCGTTCACGAAGGCGGCGTACACCTACGCGCTCGTACGTGAGTCCTCGCCCGAGACGATCACGATCTTCCGCACCGGCCACGCGAGCTTCACCTCGCTCGCGAACACCGGCATCCCCGCGGCGCCGACGGCGCTCGGCACCTACCCGGTGTATCTGCGGTACACGTCGACCACGATGCAGGGCACGAACCCCGACGGGACGCATTACTCCGACCCGGGCGTCCCGTGGGTGAGCTACTTCAACGGCGGCGACGCGGTGCACGGGTTCCTGCGCGGTTCGTACGGATCGCCGCAGAGCCTCGGCTGCGTCGAGCTGCCGTACTCGGCCGCCGAGACGGCGTACGGGCTGATGAATTACGGCACGCTCGTCACGGTAACGATCTAGAGACGCAAAACGGCCGGCCGTCGCGCTGTCGCAACCGGCCGGCCGTCGCGAAGCAGGGTGTCAGGCGAGGAGCTCGCGGATCCGCTGGTCGCGCTCCTGCACCTGGCGGACGAGCTGCTGAACGAGATCGCTGATCTGGTTCGCCAGCACGCCGATGTCGCCGTCCTGGGCGCGTGACGTCGAGCGGGGTGCCGCAGCGGCAGCCGCGCGGGGCTTCGCGGCGGTCGAGCGCCGGGTGCGCGTGGAGCGGCGACGGCCGGTCGAGGCGCCCTGCGAGCGGGCGGTGCGGTAGTAGTTGGCCGCGATCGTGCCGGGTCGGCTCGAGCGCTCCTGGGCGATCTGCGTGAACGCTTCGGTGCGGCTCTTCCCCTCCGCCACGAGCTGGTTCACGCGCTCGTAGACGGCGGGGCCGATGGTTGCTTTACGGGGCATGCGGTCGGAACCTCCTTGGGGGTTCGTAGAACCTTACACGACACCGTTGCAAGACCATTGTCACTCAAGCGTGATACGCCACGAGTGCTCGTAAATGTGTGGCCAAATGTCATCACGGTCGTGACGTATCGCCCCGATGTGACGTCTCGATGTCGCGTCAGCGCTCGAGCATGGCGGCCTCGCGGGCGGCGGCCGCCTCGCGCGACCCCGCCGAGAGCGGCACCGTGAAGCGCACGCACGTGCCCCGGCCCGGAGACGACGTGATCGACGCGGTGCCGCCGACGGCGCGAACGCGCTCCTGGAGGGCGTCGAGGCCGAGGTGCAGGGCCGCGCCCCGGCGGGCGCGGGCGTCGACGACGTCGAAGCCGAGCCCGTCGTCGCACACCTCAGCGCCGATCGCGCCCGCCCGCTCGCGAAGCGTCACCGTGATCGAGTTGGGGCGCGCGTGCTTGCGCACGTTCGCGAGCGCCTCCTGCACCGACCGGTAGACGAGCTCCTCGAGCGCATGGTCGTAGCGGCCCATGACGCCGCGCACGCGCGCGCTCGCACCGGTCTCACGCGCGACCTGCTGCGCGAGCACCCGCACAGCGGCGACCAGGCCATCGCGCATCAGCACGGCGGGGCGCAGCTCGAACATCAGCCGCCGGGTGCGGTCGGTCGCCTCCTCGAGCGTCGCCCGGGCGACCGACACCGCTGACTGGAGCTGAGGCGCGCCGACCCGGCCGGCGACGAGCGCGACCCGGTCCATCGCCATCAGCGAGGCGATCATCACCTGGACGGTGTCATCGTGGAGCTCGGTCGCGATCCGGCTGCGCTCGACCTCCTCGGCCTGGAGCATGCTGGCGACGACCTCGCGCCGCAGCCGCTCGCTCTCGCGCAGCGCCCGCGCGGCCCGGCGGGCCTCGCGGCAGCGGTTGGTGACGTCACGGCCGATCTCGGTCATGCCGACGATCTGGCCGGCCTCGTCGTGCACGTCCACCCGCGTCAGCCACACCTCCACCCGGCTCCCGTCCTTGCGCCACCGCACGATCTCGATGCCGAGCTCGCGGCTGCAGCCCATCACCGCGCGCACGAGCTCGCCGAACCGCTGCCGGCGGGCGGGCGGCTCGACCAGGCCGAGGGTACGCCCCAGCGCCTCGTCCTCGGTGTAGCCGTAGAGACGCTCCGCGCCGGCGTTCCAGCCGGTGATGATCCCGCCGAGGTCGGTGGTGACGATCGCATCCGCGGCCGAGCCGGCCACGGCGGCGACGCCGGCCGGCGCAGCGACGACGGCCCTCGCCTGCGCGGCCGGGGCCGGTAGGCTCGCCTGCCTGCCTCCCACTCCCGTGCGCGTACGCGAGGTCGTCACCGACGGCCCCCCTTCCGGGGGGCTCGAGGAGCCCGATTTCCACCCCACACTGGAAACGCATCCTACGTAGGACGAGGGGGGGTTCCATCCCCATTTCGGGGTATTTGGTATGCCGCTCCGTCCGGGGTCAGACCCCGAACGGAGGTGCAACAGAAGTGCAACGGTCGTGTGTCGGCCGACGTTCGGGGTCTGACCCCGGTTCTAGCCCCACACGTCGGCGGCGGTCTCGACCACCAGCTCGAGCTTCTGCTGCTGCTCGGCGATCGTGAGCCGGTTGCCCTCGACCGTCGAGGAGAAGCCGCACTGCGGCGAGAGGCACAGCTGGTCGACGTCCACGTAGCGCGACGCCTCCTCGATCCGGCGCTTGAGCAGATCCCTGTCCTCGAGCTGCGGGCGCTTCGTCGTCACCAGGCCGAGCACGACGCACTTGCCGGGCGGGACGAAGCGCAACGGCTCGAAGCCGCCCGAGCGGGCATCGTCGTACTCGAGGAAGAAGCCGTCCACCTCGAGATCGTTGAACAGGGCCTCGGCGACGAACTCGTAGCCGCCCTCCGCCGCCCACATCGACTGCGCGTTCCCGCGGCACATGTGTGTCGTCACGGTCAGCCCCTCGGGCCGGCCGGCGAGCGCCCGGTTGATGTTCGCGATGTACTGCTCGTGCAGGTGCTCGGGGTCGCCGCCGATCGACGTGATGTGCTCGCGCTGGGCCGGATCGTTCACGTACGCGAGGCTCGTGTCGTCGAGCTGGAGATACGTGCAGCCGAGCTCGTGCAGGCGGCGCACCTCGTCCGCGTATGCGGCGGTGAGGTCGTCCCAGAACGACTCGATCTGCGGGTACACCGCCTGGTCGATCGCCGAGTTGCCGCCGCGGTAGTGCACCATGCTCGGCGACGGGATCGTGAGCTTCGGCGTTGCGTCACCGGCGGCATCGCGCAGGAAGGTGAAGGCGTCGCCGAAGATCGTCCGCTCGATGCGCACCGGGCCGTCGACGCGCATGGCCGGTGGAGAGAAGTCGTACTCGCCCTCCTCGTTTCGGAACTTGACGTGGATGCGCTCGCCCTCGACCTGCGACACGCCCCCGAGCTGGTAGATGAAGTCCATGTGCCACGACGCCCGCCGGAATTCGCCGTCGGTCGCGCTGCGCAGGCCGGCGCCGCGCTGCATCGCGACCGCCTCGCGGATGGCGTCGTCCTCCACCGCGCGAAGGGCGCCGGCGTCGATCCGGCCCTCGGCATGGTCCGCCCGGGCCTGCATCAGCCGCGGCGGCCGCAGCAGGCTGCCGACGTGGTCGGCGCGGAACGGCGGGCGGTCGCGCGGGGCCATCGGCGGGAGGATACCCCCGGCCCCGTTCGTGCACGCTCCCCGACCCGGCAGGTAACATCGGCCACGCTCCCTTGAGCGCACGCCTGGTCCGCTCGTGAATCTGATCCTCCTCATCGCCGTCGGCTACCTCCTCGGCAGCATTCCGTGGGGTTACTGGCTACCCCGGTGGTCGAAGGGCGTCGACGTGCGCCAGCATGGGAGCGGGAACGTCGGCGCGGCCAACGTGGCCCGCGTCGCGGGCACGCGCTGGGGGATCGCCGTCGCCCTGCTGGACATCTCCAAGGGCACCGCCGCCGCCCTGGTCGGCCTGGCCGTGGCCGGCTCTCTCGGCGCCGTCGTCGCCGGCGCGGCCGCGATGGTGGGGCACTACCGGCCGCTGTTCCTCGGCTTCGCCCAGGGCGGCAAGTCGGTCGCGACCGGCCTCGGGGCCGCCCTCGCCGTCGCGCCGCTGGCCGCGCTCTGCGTCGCCCTGATCTGGGGGACGCTCTTCGTGGCCACCCGCTACTCGAGCATCGCCTCGCTCTCGAGCTGCATCGCGATGCCGCTGCTCGCCTTCGGGTTCGGCGCGCCGCCGCCGGTGCTCGTCTTCCTGACGATCGCCTGCACCGCGGTGATCGTCTTCCACCGCAAGAACGTCGGCCGGCTGCTGCACGGCACCGAGAACCGCTTCGGCTTCTCCCGGCGGCCGTGGGACTGGCGCACGCCGCGCGCCCCCGAAGCGCCGCCGCCCCCGGGGGCTGAGACCTAGGAGAGCCGGTACGCTCGGTGGAGCAACTCCAGCGGGTGGAGGGCGGGAACGCCCGTGGCCTTGGCGATGTGCCAGCGGCAGGTCTCCGAGTCGCACGCGGTGCAGTCCGCCCGGGCCTCGGCGATATCGGCGAAGAGGCTCGCGCCGACCCGCATCGCGATCTCGTACTTCTCCTTCTTGAGTCCGTAGGTGCCGGCGACGCCGCAGCACTCGCGGTCGGTCTCGATCACCTCGAGCTCGGGGATCAGCCGCAGCAGGTCGAGCGCCGGCTTGCCGAACCCGTGGCCACGGCCCTGGCAGGGCTGGTGGTAGGGGACGCGCATCGGCAGCGGGTGGAAGTCGGTGCGCAGCTCGCCGGCGTCGTGCAGGTCGCGCAGGAGCTCGCAGATGTCGAACATGCGCTCGCCGACGAGCGCCAGGTCGGGATCGTCGATGCCGAGGATCTCGCGCGCCTCGCGTTTCAGCATCAGGCCGCAGCTGGTGGAGTTGGCGACGATCATGTGCCCGTCGCGGGCGAGCGGGGCCAGGCGGGACACAAGCTCGCGCGTGTGCGAGCGGGCGGGGCCGAAGTTGCCGTTCGACTGGAGCGGCAGGCCGCAGCAGCCCTGGGGCGGCACGATCACCTCGAAGCCGTTGTGCTCCAGGACCTCGATCGCCATCATGCCGACGTCGGGCTCGTTGTAGTTGGCGGCACAGCCGTGGAAGTAGACGACCGTGCGGCCCGCGCCGCCCGGCCGGCGGCGCCGGCGGGCGCGCGATTGGAGCGTCCGGGCCGAGAACGAGGGCAGCGCCGCATCGCGGTGGATGCCGAGCGCCGACTCGGCCGCGCGGCGGGCGAGCCCGGTGCGCATGACCGCGTTCGCGACCGGCGCCACCGGCTGGGCCAGGCGGCCGAGCAGCGTCGGCCGCGCGATCAGCCGGTCGCGGAGCGGCATCCCCCGCTCCGTCCGCATCTGTGCCCGGGCGCGGGCGTTGATCTCGGCGATGTCGACGCCCTGCGGGCACACCTGGGTGCAGATCCCGCAGCCCGAGCAGTAGTCGAGCGACGCGTCGACGCTCGTGCCCGGCTCGCGGTAGCGCTCGCTCTGCGGCCCGGCGTACTTGGGGCCGGGGAAGAGCGGCGTCGCCTGGGCGACGGGGCAGAACGTCTCGCAGATCGTGCACTTCACGCAGTTGTCGAGCGATCCGCGGATGTCGACGCTCATACGGCCCGCTCCTCGAGGATCGCGTCGGCGGCGGCGAGACCGGTCGCGAGCGCGAGCCCGTTGCCGGAGAGCTCGCGCCACGGCACCGCCCCGTAGACGAGCGCGCCCACGGCATGGACGTTCGGGTGGACGACGGCGCCGTCTCCGAGCGGGCGCATGCGGGCGTCGACGCGGATGCCGGCGCGGTCGACCGCGTGCTCGCGAAACGGGTCGGCGTGGTAGCGGTCGGCGCCCGGGTCGCCGGCGACGGGGAGCCCCAGCACGGGCTCGCGCAGGCCGTCGCGGTCGGCCTCGAGCCCGCCCGTCGCGAGGCCGCCGGTCGCGAGCACGACGGCGTCCGTCGCGAAGCTGCGGATGCGGCCGGAGACCTGCACGTCGAGCGACCCGATCCGGTCGCCGTCGCGGACGCCGGCCACGGCGGTGGAGCCCACGATCAGGCGCACCTGGAGGTTCCGCAGCTCCGCGAGCAGGGCCCGGTAGAGCCGGATCCCGGGCACCGACGGCGGCGCGGTCGGAACCTCGAACGCCTCCGTCCCGAGCGCGTCCGAGACGGCCTCCACCACATCGGTGTGGCCGTCGACGCCGAGCGCGGCCGGCAGGCCCACCCGGGCCCCGCCCGCGTCGCCCACCGCGTCGCGCAGCGCGGCGGCGATCCGGGCGCGCTGATCCGGGAGCTCGAGCGCCCAGGCAAGGGCGATCGGCGAGGCGTCCGCGTCGCCGCGCACGTCGACGTCGGCCTCGGCCGCGCGCGTCTCGACGCCTACCTCGGACGACGCGGCCACGTTCGCGGCGATGAGCGCCGGGAAGAAATCGCGCAGCGGGCGCACGTTCGCGAACACGACCGGGCCGCCCGGCCGCAGGTCGCCGGCCGCCACCGCCGCGGGCGCGACCGCCGTCGGGCGGACGGCCCCGAGGGCCGTCGCCAGGAGCATGTTCGTGCCGCCGTCGCCGCGCAGCCGCAGGGCCGGGAGCCGCTCCGCCAGCCAGCCCGTGGCCGCGACGACCCGCTCGCGGCCGAGCACCGAGTAGGGGTGGTCGGCCGGAAGCCCGGCGAGCGCGTCGAGCGGCTGCCGGACGAGCGCCGGCGCGTAGCCCAGCAGGTCGATGGTCGCGCCGCCGAGCTGGAGCGAGCCCGTGCCCGTCGCGATCACGGTCACCGGCGCGCCGGCGTCCGCGAGGCGCAGGGCGCAGGCGAGGCCGGAGAGGCCCGCACCGACGACCAGGACTCTGCTCATCCGGGCAGGTGGTCGATGTCGAGGGCTCCGTGGAACATCCAGTCGTCGAGGCGCATCTGGCGGGCCTGGCGGCCCTCGAGGATCGGCCAGCCGCCCTTCCACCGCTCCTCGACGAACGCGCGCACCGCCGCGTTCACCGCCGGCGCGTCCATGGCCCCGGCGGCGGCCAGCAGCCCCGCCGCCCGCGGGATGCAGAAGCCGCCCTGGCATGGGCCCATGCCGAGGCGCGTAGCCCGGCGCAGATCGTCCAGGCTCACCACGGGACGGGTGGCGGCAGCGTCGAGCAGCATCCCCCGGGTAACGAGCTCGCACTCGCACACGATCTGCTCGTCGTGGAGGTTTCGCTCCCGCTCGGCCAGGCGCTCGCCCACCGTCAGCAGGTGGCCGTCCCCCGAGCCGGGGAGGAGCTCGTCCGCCGTCGTGCATGGCGCGTCGACGCCGAGGTGTTCGCACACGGCGTCGACCGTCACCTCGGCCATCAGCCGGAACGTCGTCAGCTTGCCGCCGGTGATGGTGAGGAACCCGCCGACGCCCTCGCGCTCGCGGTGGTCGAGCAGGGTCAGGTCGCGGGTCAGGTCGCGCGTCGCCGCGCCCGTGTCGCCCTCGCTGTAGAGCGGCCGGATCCCGGCCCAGGCCCGCAGCACCCGCGCGGCGCGGATGTGCGGCACCATCTCGCTGCCGTCGGCGAGCATCTGGCGCACCTCGTCCGCCGGCACCGCGGTGTCGTCCGGGTCGTCGGTGGAGACGTCGGTGGTGCCGAGCACGCAGACGGTGTGCGCGGGCACCAGGATGTCGCTGTCGGAGGGCATGCGGCAGCGGTTCACGACCGCGTGCGTGAGCCGGTGGTTCAGCGCCACCATGATGCCGCGGCCACCGCGCACGTGCACGTCGCAGCCGGCCATGGCCGCGAGCTGGCCCGCCCAGGCGCCGGTCGCGCTCACCGTCATCTCGGCCCGCACCTCCACCTCGTCGCCGCTGCGGGCGTCGCGCACCAGGGCGCCGCGCACGGCGTCGGCCTCGACGATCAGCGAGACCACCTCGTGGCGGCGCAGCACCGTCCCGCCGCGGCGCTCGACGTCGTCGGCGCACGCCCCCACCAGCCGCCACGTGTCGACGGCGGCGTCGGGCACCGAGAAGGCGCGGGCGAGGCCTGGGTGAAGCCGCGGCTCCCGCCGCAGCGCCTCGGCCGCGCCGATCTCCTCCGCCTCGATCCCCGCCTCGGCGCACGCAGCCACGAAGCCGTCGGCGTACTCCTCGTCGTCGCCGGGCGTGCACACGAAGAGGCCGCCGGTGTCCTCGATGCAGTGCGCGGCGATCCGGCGCAGGATGCGGTTCTCGTCCATGCACTCCCTGGCGGAGCGGGGATCCTTCACCACGTAGCGGCCGCCGGAGTGGAGCAGCCCGTGGAAGCGGCCCGTCGTGCCCTCGGCCAGGTCGTGCCGCTCGACGAGGACGACGCGCAGCCCGCGCAGCGCGGCGTCGCGGGCGACCCCGACACCGGTCGCACCGCCCCCGACGACCAGCACCTGCGTCTCGATCACAGGCGAACCATACGCGGTGGCGGCGTGCGCGCCGGAGCGGCCGGCCGCCCTCGGCCGGCCCCTCCGGTCGCGCTCCGCGCGACCCACATGGAGCTACTCGTCCTGCTCCTGACCCTCGGCGAAGCTGCCCTCGCGCTCGTCGTCGTCCTCGTCCTCCTCCTGGCCCTCGGCGAAGCTGCCGCGGCGGAGATGGTCGGGGCGCTCGGACTCCTGTCCCTCGGCGAAGTCGCCCTCGTGCTCGGGCGGCGGCAGCTCCTCCTCGCCCTTGGCGAAGTCACCGTGGCGATCGTCGCCCTTCTTGCGCTCAGGCATGTGCGTGCTCCTCGGACTCGACCCAGTCGAACGTGCGCGTCACCGCCTTCTTCCACATGCGGTACTCGCGGTCGCGCCGGTCGGCGTCCATCTCGGGCGTCCACTCGTGGTCCTTGCCCCAGTTGGCGCGCAGGTCCTCGATCTCGCCCCAGAAGCCGACCGCCAGGCCGGCGGCGTACGCCGCGCCGAGCGACGTCGTCTCGGCGACCGTCGGCCGGATCACCGGCACGTCCAGGATGTCGGCCTGGAACTGCATCAGGAGGTCGTTCTGCACCATGCCGCCGTCGACCTTGAGCGACTCGAGCTCGACGCCGGAGTCGGCGTTCATCGCGTCGACGACCTCCTTGGTCTGGAACGCCGTCGCCTCGAGCACCGCCCGGGCCAGGTGGCCCTTGTTCACGTAGCGCGTGAGCCCGACGATGGCGCCGCGGGCGTCGCTGCGCCAGTACGGCGCGAACAGGCCCGAGAACGCCGGCACGAAGTAGGCGCCGCCGTTGTCCTCGACGGTCTTCGCCAGGTCCTCGATCTCGGGAGCGCTCTGGAACAGCCCGATGTTGTCCCGCAGCCACTGCACCAGCGACCCGGTGACGGCGATCGCGCCCTCCAGGCAGTACACGGCGTCCTGCTCGCCGATCTTGTAGCCGACCGTCGTCAGGAGCCCGTTCTTCGACTGCACCGGCTCCGTGCCCGTGTTCAGGAGCAGGAAGTTTCCGGTGCCGTACGTGTTCTTGGCCTCGCCGACCGAGAAGCACGTCTGGCCGAACACGGCCGCCTGCTGGTCGCCGAGGATGCCGGCGACCGGGATCCCGTCGAGCGCGCCCTTCGCCTTCGCGTACTCCATGCTCGACGACTGGATCTCCGGCAGCATCGCCCGCGGCACGCCCATCGTGTCCAGGATCTCGTCGTCCCAGTCGAGCGTCTCGAGGTTCATCAGCATCGTGCGCGACGCGTTGGTCGGATCGGTGACGTGCACGCCCCCGTCCGTCCCGCCGGTCAGGTTCCAGATGACCCAGCTGTCGATGTTGCCGAAGGCGAGGTCGCCGCTCTCGGCGGCCTCGCGCACGCCGGACACGTTGTCGATCACCCACTTGATCTTCGGGCCCGAGAAGTAGGTCGCAAGCGGCAGGCCGGTCTTGTCGCGAAACCGGTCCTGGCCGCCGTCGCGGGCGAGCTCGTCGCAGATGCGGTCGGTGCGCGTGTCCTGCCACACGATCGCGTTGTGGACAGGCTCTCCGGTCTTCTTGTTCCAGACCACGGTCGTCTCACGCTGGTTGGTGATGCCGACCGCGGCGACGTCAGAGGCCGAGAGGCTGCCCTTCTCGAGCGCGCCCTTCACCACCTCCTGCGTTCGGTCCCAGATCTCCGTCGGCGAGTGCTCGACCCAGCCGGGCTGCGGGAAGATCTGCTCGTGCTCCTTCTGATCGATCGAGATCACCTTGCCGGCGTGGTCGAACACCATGCACCGGGTGCTGGTGGTGCCCTGATCGATCGCCGCAACGTACTTCGACATCGGCCTCGCCTCCTAGGAGATCGGGAACAACGCGTGGTGAGCCATGCCGCCCAGCAGGCCGCCGATCACCGGGCCGACCACGGGTACCCACGAGTATGCCCAGTCGGAAGCGCCCTTACCGGGGATCGGCACGAGCGCGTGGATGATGCGCGGGCCGAGGTCGCGCGCCGGGTTGATCGCGTACCCCGTCGGCCCGCCCAGCGACATGCCGATCCCGACGACGATCAGCGCGACGAACAGGATGGCGGTGCCGCTCTGCGCGATGCCCGTGTTGCCCGTGACGGAGAAGATGCCGAAGACCAGGACGAACGTCCCGATGATCTCCGTGACGAGGTTCCAGGCGTAGTTGCGGACGGCCGGGCCGGTCGAGAAGACGGCCAGCTTGAGCCCCGGGTCCTCGGTGTCCTTCCAGTGCAGGTAGTAGGCGAGGTACACGAGGAACGCGCCCAGGAACGCGCCGCAGAACTCGCCGGCGATGTAGGTGGGGATCTTGTCTCCGAACGATGAGCTGAAGCCGTCGTTTGCCCAGATGCCGAGCGTCACCGCGGGGTTCAGGCTGGCGCCGCCGTAGTCGGCCACCGAGCCCGCGCCGATCATCACGCCGAGGCCCCACCCGAACGTGATCACGACCCAGCCCGCGTTCTGGGCCTTCGAGTGCGCGAGCAGCACGCCGGCGACGACGCCGCAGCCCATCAGGACCAGCAGTGCCGTACCGACCAGCTCCGGGAAGAAGACGGAGCCCGAGTTGAAGGTCAGAAGCGTCACGGCGAACCGTCCTCGCGGTCAGCCGCCGACACGAAAACGAACATGCGCCCTCCCTCCCGATCTTCGGGACGGGCCCGTCAGCCCGACAGGCCCCTAGACATGAACGTGATTCGGCATCACCGAACTGTGGCCGAGGTCACGCTAGTCGACCCACACCCGGTTGTCAACCTGGCCGCCCCCCGCCCGCAAACCCGCATGGGAAGCGCGAATTCCGGCCGTTCGCGAGGCCCTTCCGAGACGCCTCCGCTGCTCGGTTATGGTTCGTCGGTGCCCCCCACCGCCGACCACCGTCGGGACCGCCGCCGTGGGCGGGGCCCGCGTTCGGGACGGACGTGATCAGGCGCTCGGAAGGGCTGCTCACGGCACTCTCGTCGATGCGCGTGCTGGCGGTGCCGGTCGTCATGGCGCTCGTGCTGGCGAACAACGGCCACCGCTGGGACTACGCCGCCGGCGCGCTCTTCGCCCTCGCCGCCGTGACCGACACGCTGGACGGGTACCTGGCCCGGCGCTGGCGGATGGAGACGACGCTCGGGTCGTTCCTGGACACCACCGCCGACAAGCTGCTCACGTCGGGCACGCTCGTCGCGCTCGTGTCGGTCGGCCGGGCGTCGGCCTGGGTCGCGACGATCATCATTGGCCGGGAGCTCCTGATCATGGGCCTGCGCGGCCTGGTCGCAGCCGACGGCGTCGTGATGAAGCCGTCCATCTGGGGGAAGCTGAAGACGAACACGCAGTTCATCGCCATCCTGCTCGCGATCGTCCATCCGGCGGTCGACATCGGCTCGTGGCGCCTCGACGAGGTGGCGATGCTGATCGCCGCGCTGATCACGGTCGCCTCGGCCGTCGAGTATCTCGTGCGCTTCTCGGGCTCGTTCACCGGCGCGGCGTCGGAGCCGTGAGCCGCGTCCTCGTCACCGGCGCGACCGGCTTCGTCGGCGGCGGGATCGCCCGCCGCCTGCTCGCGGACGGCCGCGAGGTGCGCGCGCTCTCGCGCCGGCCCGAGGCCGCCACGGCCCTGCAGGCGCTCGGCGCGGAGGTCGTGCCCGGCGACGTGCTCGCCCCCGAGACGGTCGAGGAGGCCGCGCGCGGGTGCGACGTCGTCTACCACGCCGCCGGCGTGAACGGCTTCTGCATGCGCGACCCGGGCCCGATGCGGGCAGCGAACGTGACGGGCACGGAGAACGTGATCGCCGCGTGCGCGCGCGCGGGCGTGCGCCGGGTCGTGTACACGTCGTCGGCGGCGGTGATCGGCGAGGAGGCCGGCGTCGTCGCCACCGAGGACACGCCCCACCGCGGCTGGTTCCTGTCGGAGTACGAGCGCTCGAAGCACGACGCCGAGGTCGCGGCGATGCGCGCGGCCGCCGGCGACGGGATCGAGCTCGTGTGCGTGAACCCGGCGTCGGTGCAGGGGCCGGGCCGCACGGGCGGCACCGCCCGGCTGATCCTCGACTACGCCAACGGGAAGCTGCGCACGCTCGTGCGCTCGCGCTTCAGCCTGGTCGACGCCGACGACTGCAGCGAGGGCCACCTGCTGGCGGAGGCCCGCGGCGTGCCGGGCCGCCGCTACCTGCTCGCGGGCGTCACCGTCACGACCGAGGAGGCGGTGGCGACGCTGGCCCGGGTGACGGGGATCGAGCGGCGGGCGCTGAACCTGCCCCGACCCCTTGCCCTGGCCGCCGGCGACGTGGTCGCGACCGCCGCGCGGGTGCGGGGCCGGCGGCCGCGGCTGTGCCGCGAGATGGTGGCGACGCTCCTGCACGGCCACGCATACGACGGCTCGCGGGCCGCCCGCGAGCTCGGCCTCGAGTACCGCTCGTTCGACGCCATGGTGCGCCGGACGCTGGCCTGGTACGTCGATCAGGGCATGGTGAACGGCGCCGGGATCCGCGCCGATCGCACCGCTTGACATCAGCGCCGCCCACGCGTTATTGTCCTGAAAGTCGTTCGGCATTGTCGAACCAAACGGATCGTCGGCGAAGGTTCCGAGAGACCAGGGAGGGCCCCGGGAATGAGCACGCACGCCGCAGTCGTCAAGAAGTTCATCAACGACCCCGAGACGGTGGTGCCCGAGGCGCTCGCGGGCATCGCGACCGCCCACGCCGAGCTTGTCCGCGTCGACCTGGAGAACCAGCTCGTGATCCGCGCGGACGCCCCGGTGTCGGGCAAGGTCGGCCTCGTGTCGGGCGGCGGGTCGGGCCACGAGCCCCTGCACGGCGGGTTCGTCGGCAGCGGCATGCTCGACGCGGCGTGCGCCGGCGCGATCTTCACCTCGCCCGTGCCCGACCAGATGGCGGCCGCGACGAAGGCCGTCGACGGCGGCGCCGGGGTGCTGCACATCGTCAAGAACTACACGGGCGACGTCCTCAACTTCAAGATGGCCGCCGAGCTCGCGGAGGACGACGGCATCGAGGTGCAGTCGATCGTCCTCGACGACGACGTGGCGGTGCAGGACAGCCTGTACACCGCCGGCCGCCGGGGGACGGGCGCGACCGTGCTGGCGGAGAAGATCGCGGGCGCGAAGGCCGAGGCGGGCGGATCGCTGGCCGAGGTGGCCGGCATCTGCCGCAAGGTGAACGAGCAGGGCCGGTCGTTCGGCGTCGCCCTGACGTCCTGCGCCACCCCGAGTTCCGGCACGCCCATCTTCGACCTCGGCCCCGACGAGATCGAGGTCGGCGTCGGCATCCACGGCGAGCCGGGCCGGCGGCGCGAGAAGATGAAGCCTGCGGCGGAGATCGCGGAGGAGATGCTCGAGCCGATCGTCTCCGACCTCGGCCTGGCGAAGGGCGAGTCGGTGCTCGCGTTCGTGAACGGCCTCGGCGGCACGCCGCTGATCGAGCTCTACCTGCTCTTCAACGAGGTCACCAGGGGCCTCGGCGCCCGCGGCATCGAGGTCGGCCGCAGCCTGGTCGGAAACTACATCACGAGCCTCGAGATGGCGGGCTGCTCGATCACCCTCCTGCGGCTCGATGACGAGCTCGCCGGTCTGTGGGATGCTCCCGTGAAGACGGCTGCGCTGCGCTGGGGCGCGTAGCACTTCGAGGCTCGAGGGAGGGCGACGTGAACACCGAGACCGTGACCCGCTGGATGCATGCGTGCGCCGAGTCGATCTCGGAGCAGCGCGACTACCTGACGCAGCTCGACGCGGCCATCGGCGACGCGGATCACGGTGCCAACATGACGCGCGGGTTCACCGCCGTCGAGGCCAAGCTGGACGGGCTGGACGACGGCACGACGCCGGGCCGCGCCCTCATCCAGGCGGGCTCGACGCTGGTCTCGACCGTCGGCGGCGCCAGCGGCCCGCTGTGGGGCTCGGGCATGCGCCGGGCCGGCCGTGCCCTCGGCGACGCCGAGACGTTCGAGGCGCCCGACCTCGTCTCGGCGCTCGACGCCGCCCTGACCGGGATCGTCGAGCTGGGCGCGGCGGAGCCGGGCGACAAGACCATCGTCGACGCCCTCGGGCCGGCGGTGGCGACCCTGCGCGAGCGGGTCGACGCCGGCACGCCGCTGCCCGAAGCGGTCGCCGAGGCCCGCGCGGCCGCCGAGGAAGGCATGCGTGCGACCATCCCGATGCAGGCCCGCAAGGGCCGCGCCTCGTACCTGGGGGAGCGCTCGGTCGGTCATCAGGACCCCGGCGCCACCTCGACCGCCCTCATCCTCGCTGCCCTCGAACGCACGGTGGCGGAGGAATCGTGACCCCCCGGGTCGTGCGCGGCACGCCGGCCTCGCCGGGTGCCGCGGTGGGCCCCGCCTGGACCAGATCGGGTGACGTCGCCGGCCACGGCGGCGGGGGGGCACCGGACACCGAGGCGGCCGCGGCCCGGCGCGGGCTCGAGCTCGCCGCCGACGAGCTCGGCCACCTGGCGGAGGCGCTGCGCGGCGAGGGCCACGGCGGCGATGCCGAGATCGTCGAGGCCAACCAGCTGATGGCCCAGGACCAGACGCTGCTCGATGCGGCCGAGCGCGAGGCGCTCGCCGGCGCGAGCGCGCCCGAGGCCATCGCCCGCGCGATCGAGCCGCACGCCCAGGCGCTGGCCGATCTCGACGACCCGCTGCTCGCCGCCCGCGCGGCCGACCTGCACGCGATCGCCCGCCGCGCGGGTGAGCTCAGCACCGGCCGCTCGAGCGAGCCGCCGGCAGGCGTGGTCGTGATCGCCGACGACCTCGGCCCCGGCGAGGTGGCGGCGTGGAGCGGCAACCTGGCGGCGATCGTCCTCGCCGGCGGCGGCACGACCGCGCACGCCGCGATCGTGGCCCGGTCGCTGGGGATCCCGCTCGTGACCGGCGCCGGCCCCGGAGTGCTCGCCGCGGGCGCGGGCGACGAGATCGGCGTCGACGCCGACCGGGGCATGGTGTGGCTGCGGCCCGACGACGACACAAGCACACGCCTGCGCGAGCGGGCGGCCCGGGTGGCAGAGCGGGCCGAGCGCGACCGCCGCGAGCGGCGCCAGCCGGCCCGCACCGGCGACGGGCGCACCATCCGCCTGCTCGCGAACGCGGGCACCGAGGCCGAGGTGCGGGCGGCCCTCGAGGCGGGGGCCGAGGGGATCGGCCTCCTGCGCAGCGAGCTCGCCTTCCTCGAGGCGGCGGCGTGGCCGGCCGAGGACGAGCACGTCGCGGCGCTGCGGCCGATGCTCGACCAGCTCGGTCACCGCATCGCCACGGTGCGCACGCTCGACTTCGGCGGCGACAAGACGCCGCCGTTCCTGGCCGACGCGACCGGCGGCGCGCTCGGGCCGCGCGGGATCCGGCTCGCGCTCGCGTCCGCCGACGGCATCGCGCCGCAGCTGCGGGCGCTCTTCCGCGTCAGCGGCGACGCGGTGCTGCGGGTGCTCGTGCCGATGGTGACCGACCCGGCCGAGATCGAGGCCGTGCGGGCGATCGCGAACGAGGCCCGCGATGCGGTCGCCCCGGGAGCGCCCGACCCGATGGTGGGCGCCATGATCGAGGTGCCCGCGGCCGCGCTGATGGCCCGGCGGCTGGCCGAGGCGTGCGACTTCCTCTCGATCGGCACGAACGACCTCACCCAGTACGCGCTCGCCGCCGACCGCCAACACCCGGGCGCGTTCCGCGCCGTCGCCCACCACCCGGCCGTGCTGCGCCTGATCGCGCGCACGATCGCCGCAGCCCACTCCGCCGGGATCCTGGTCGACGTCTGCGGCGAGGCCGCCGGCGACCCCGAACTGCTGCCGCTCCTGGTCGCGCTGGGCGTGGACGAGCTGAGCGTGTCGCCCGCGCGGATCGCGCAGACCCGCCGCTACGTCAGGAACCTCACCACCCAGCGGGCGAAGGCCGCGCTCGTCGACGCGCTCGCCGCCCGCACGGCGGACGAGGTCGGCGCCGCAGCCCGGGCGACGGTCGACGGTGCGCTACTCGAGGGTCTCGAGCAGCCCGGCGATGGCGTCGAGCGCCTCTGACGCTCCCGGGCCCGAGGTCACGACCTCGACGTCCGCGCCGCCCTCGGCGCCGAGCGCGAGCACCTGCAGGATGCTGCTCGCGTTCGCGGTGCGGCCGTTCGCGTGCAGCACGACGGTCGCATCGAGCGCGGCCGCCGACCGCACCAGGTTCCCGGCGGGGCGGGCGTGCAGCGGCACGCCGGCGGGCAGCGTCACGGTGCGGCGAAGCTCAGAGCTTTGCGACGTCGCGGGCCTCCTCCGCGGCGGCGACCACCGCCGCCAGGTCGGCCCCGGTCGCCGCCAGCACCGAGGCGGCCACGGCGCCCTCGACGAGCGGCGCGTCCGCCAGGCGGACGTCGATCCCGTCCACGTCACCGCCGGCCAGGATGGCCTTCACGCTCAGGACGGCGCTGCCGATGTCGACGAGCACCACGACGCCCGAGCCGGTGTCCGCGGCCCGGATCGCGGCGGCGATCCGGTCGGGATCGGTGCCCAGCCCCCCGTCGCCGGAGCCGCCCGCCGGACGGACGCGAACGTCCTGGCCACTGACCTGTCCGACCAGGTCGGAAAGCCCCTCTGCAAGCGCCGCGGAGTGGGACACCAATACAATCCCGATCACCGCTCGTCTCCACTCATACAACGGTCGATCCTATATTGCCGAACCGGGTTCGGCAAGAGCGGCACATAGCCAATGGGAATCCAGTCCATCGAGCGAGCGTCGTCGATCCTCCGCGCCCTGGCCAGCGGGCAGCGCCGCCTCGGGGTCTCGGATCTGTCCGAGCGGCTGGGCCTGGCGAAGGGGACGACCCACGGGCTCCTGCGCACCCTCCAGGCCGAGGGGCTGGTCGAGCAGGACCCCGAGACCGGCAAGTACCAGCTTGGCGCCGCGCTGCTCCAGCTCGCGAACAGCTACCTCGACGTGAACGAGCTGCGGGCGCGCTCGATCGCGTGGTCGGACCGGCTGGCCTCCGGCAGCGGCGAGGCCGTGCGCGTCGGCACGCTCCACGGCGAGGGGGTCATCGTCGTCCACCACGTCTTCCGGATGGACAACAGCCTCCAGATCCCCGAGGTGGGCGCGCACCTGCCGCTGCACGCGACCGCGCTCGGCAAGGCGCTCCTGGCCCACCACCCGCACGTCGCCGCCGACCTGCTCGCGGGCGGGGTCGCCCGCCTCACCCACGCGACGGTCGTCTCGCCGGGGGCGGTGCGCAAGATGCTCGAGGAGGTGCGCGAGAAGGGCTGGGCGGCCGAGCGCGAGGAGGCGATCATCGGCGAGGCCTCGATCGCAAGCCCCGTCTTCGACCGCGCGGGCCAGGCCGCCGGCGCCATCGGCATCGTCGGCCCGGTCGAGCGGCTCTACACGCGCCGCCAGCCGAAGGCGGCGCTGATCGGCAGCGTCCGCGACGCCGCCCGGGCGATCTCGCGCGAGCTCGGCGCGGCCCGGTGGTAGAGCTTCTCCTCGGCTCCGGCGAGCTCGTCCTCGGCATGGCGGTCGGCGCCCTCGGCAGCCGTCACGGCGGCCGCTGGTTCGGCGCGGCGGTCGTCCTCGGCGTCGCCGTCTGCGCGGCGGTCATCGCCTACGCTGCACAGACGTATAGGTGTCCGGCGGGCGCAGAGTGTGACCCCGTCACGTGGGTCGATTGGATCTGGCCCACGTTGGGGCTGGTCGGGCTGTGGCTGATCGCAGTCGCGATGGGGTTCGCGGTCGGCGACTACTTCCGTAGCCCGCTGAAGGGACAGGCCGCCGGGCACGACTCCGGCGGCCTGTAGCTCGCCCCCTCCCAGCTTGTCCAGGGCCGTCGTCGAGGGGACGGGCGAATGAGATTATGCGGTTACGCCGATTGGATCTCGGTTGACGCGCGCGGGCTCGACGGCTCCGAGGATGCGGTGGAACCGCTCGGCCCGGTCGGGGGCCAGCCAGAGCGCCGAGTCGCCGAGAGCGATCTGCTCGGCGCGGCCGTCGAACACGAGCTCGAGGAGCGCCGTCTCGGCCGCGACCCGGTCGGGCGCATCGTTGCTGCGGGCGAGCAGTGCGGCCACCTCCTGGGTGGTGAGCCCGTCGGGGTACTCGGCCAGGAGCTCGGCCGGGTCGTCCGGCGCCTCGCGCCGATCGAGGGCCGGATCGAGGTTCGCGATCAGGACGTCGTAGGCCTCGACCGGCTGGAACCCGCCGGCCACGAGGCGCACGCCGTCGCGGGCGAACGTCACGGAGGACGCGGTGAAGCGCACGGCGCCGTCGGTCGTGGCGGTCTTGCCCTGCAGCTCGGCGGCGCTGCCGGCGGCGCTGCGGGCCTCGGCCCGGTCGCGCTCGTACGCCTCGGTCGTCTCGGCGGCGTCGAGGCCGGAGAGGATGGCGTCGGCGTCATGGCCGGTGGCCGCGGCGACGACCCGGGCGACGGACTCGTCGTCGTCCAGCACGAGCGGCGTCGTGAACTGGAGCAGCTGGAGCGCCCGCAGCGCCGCCCACTCGCTGCCGCGCTCCATCAGCCGGCTCGCCTCGATCGCACGGCAGGCCCGGGCGGTCGCCGAGACGCGCGCCTTCGGCCGCGGCGAGAACGGCATGCCGTAGCGGCGAAAGCCGGCATGGCTGCGGGCCGAGTTGAGCGTGGTGTACCCGCGGTCGATGTACTGCTGGGCGCTCTCGGTCAGGCCGATCATGACGAGCCGCCAGTCGAGCTGCGAGCCGTAGCGCCAGTCGATAACGCGCAGGGCGGGAATCTCGGAATACGCCCAGGGGCAGGCGGGATCCGTGTAGAGCGTGGTTTCGATGTGACCCGGCATTGGAACCCCCTGGTGTGAAGCAGAATCTTCCGACGACGTACGATTGCGCGGCAGCCTAGCATCGTGCTTACTTTTCGTCGGTAAGTAGCCTGCCTTCGGTATCCTGGTGCGATGGAGGACCGCCCGCTCGAGTGCTGCCCCGACCTGCGCGCCGCGTTCGACCTGCTCGGCAAGCGCTGGACGGCCCTGATCCTGGACGTGCTGGCGGCCCGGCCGGCCCGGTTCTGCGAGATCCACCGGGCCATCCCCGGCCTCTCCGACCGGCTGCTGGCGGAGCGCCTGCGCGAGCTCGTCGCCGCCGGCGTGGTGTGCCGCTCCGGGGAGCCGGCGACGCGCGCGCACTACGCGCTGACCGAGCGCGGACAGAAGCTCCGGCCCGGGCTCGACGAGCTCCGCGGCTGGGCGCGGGCGGAGCCTGCGGCAACACCCCGCTAGCGGCCGGGTTGCGCGGATTCGACCGCGCAGATAGCCTGGTGGGTTGATGCCTGTTGTCACTGGGTCAATCCGCAGACGCAGGCGCGGGCGCGCGACCGAGGTCGCGGTAGGGATGGCTGCAGTGTCCCTGGCCGCGATCGTCATCGTCGTGATCGGCGCCCTCGCCCCCGTCACGCGCTACTACTGGATCGAGGCGGCCGTCTGGGCCGCCGCGGCCATCACGGCCGGCGGCATCGCTGCGGCCACGGCAGCCCGGCTGTACGACCAGCGGGCGCGGGCCGTGCGGCTCGTGCGCATGCAGTCGACGGTTGCGCGGTCGCTCGCGACGGCGGCGACCCTCGAGGAGACGACCCGCGCGATGCTGCGCGCCCTGGGCGACTCCCTCGGCCTTGGCCTTGCCGTCGCCTGGCGGTCCGACCCGCGCGACCAGCGGCTGCGCTACGTCGGCAGCTGGTCGGCGCCGGGTGTGGACTCGGAGGCATTCCGGGTCGACTCCGAGTGCATCGAGTTCGAGCGCGGGCAGGGCGTGCTGGGCGGCGTGTGGGAGCGCGGCACCGCCCTGGCGACGCCGATCTCGGGCACGGGGTTCCGCCGCCAGCAGCTGCTCGAGGGCCTCGGCTTCGCCGGCGTGGTGTTCGTCCCCATCGTCCGCGAGGGGGTCGTCACCGGCGTGGTCGAGTGCTTCACCGACGATCTCGACGGCATCGACCAGACCCTGCTCGACGTCATCGAGCAGATCGGCGGCCAGATCGGCGTCGCCTACGAGCGGGCCGAGCGCGTGCGCGAGCTGGAGGAGCAGGAGGAGCATCGCCGCCACGTCCTCGGCGCCCTGCTGCGGGCCGAGGAGGACGCCAAGGCCCAGCTCGCGAGCGATCTCCACGACGACACGATCCAGGTGATGGTCGCCGCCCAGCTGGCGCTCGACCGGCTGGAGCGGGCGATGGCGAACGGCGACCCGGCCAGGACGCTCCCGGCGGTCGTCTCGGCCCGGCAGACGATCCACGCCGCGACGGAGCGGGCCCGCCACGTGATGTTCCAGCTCCGTCCCCAGGTGCTGACCGAGCGCGGCCTGGAGGCGGCGGTGCGCGGGCTGCTCGAGGACGCGGCGGCCAACGGCGGGTTCCGGTTCGAGGTCAGGAGCACCGTCGGGCGCTACCCGCGCGCGCTCGAGAACCTGTGCTACCGGGTGCTCCAGGAGGCCATCACGAACGTGCGCAAGCACGCGCAGGCGCGGTCGGTCTCCGTGACGATGCGCGAGCACGAGGGCGCGATCGTGTGCGAGGTATCCGACGACGGCGTCGGCTTCGATCCCGCGAGCGCCCTCGACCGCGACCGCATGCGCCTGCACCTGGGGATCGAGTCGATGCGCGAGCGCGTGAGCGTCGCCGGCGGGACCTTCGACATCCGCAGCGCTCCGGGGCGCGGCGCGACGTTCACCATCTCGTTCCCGCTCTCGGCCGTCGCCGAGCCGCATCCCGAGCAGCTCGTGGTCTAGGCGATGAGCTCGCGTGCGGCCCGCTCGCCCGTGCGCACCGGCGAAGTGCACGCCGCCCTCCCGCCCGGCCCGGACGGTCTCAGGAACGCGTGTACTGACCCCACCGGGAAGGCGGCGTAGGAGCCGCGCGACCAGGGGTTGTGCACCCAGGCGTCGAGGTGCGCCGGCCGGTGAAGTCGCGCTCGAGGTGCGGGTGGATCGCCGCCAGCTGCGCCACCGTCTCGCGGGCGACGTGGGCGGGTGCCGGGCCGTGGGAGCGTGAGACCGGATACGTCGCGCCGCGGCGGCCGCCCGCGTAGACGACCAGGATCCCCTCGCGGTCGCGCTGGTTCACGGTGGTGTCCCAGG
>DASUHM010000030.1 GCA_036273515.1 Gaiellales bacterium | reverse complement strand
GCGTGCACGAGATCGGTCGCTGCGGCGAACTCCAGCGATGCAGCCATCCCCTTGACCGTGTGCAGCGCGCGAAAGATTTCCTCGGCCGGTTCACGCTCGCCGGGAGCGTCGATCCACAGTTCGAGCGCGCGACGCGCGCCGCTCAGCAGCGACCGCGCCTCCGATGCGAAGAGAGCGACGTAACGTGCGCGGCGCGGATCGGTCATCCACCCAGTACGCGCTGAACCGCTTCGAGCACGCGCGCCGGCTGGAACGGCTTGACCACGAAGTCCTTGGCGCCGGCCTTGATGGCCTCGAGCACCTTCGACTCCTGGCCGAGCGCCGAGCACATGACCACCTTCGCGGCCGGCTCCATGGACAGGATCTCCCGCAGCGCGGTCAGCCCGTCCTTCTCCGGCATGGTGATGTCGAGCGTCATGATGTCCGGGCGCAGCGACTGGTACTGGGCAACGGCCTCTGAGCCGTTCGCGCCCTCACCCACGACCTCGTGCCCGGCCTTGGCCAGGACGTCGCTGAGCATCTTCCTCATGAACGCGGCATCGTCAACGATCAGCACGCGTGCCATCAGTTGGTTCCTCCTTCAGGTGTTACGTCGGATGAGTCATCGGCTCCCGCGCCGGGGAGCACGCTTTCGATGCGGACGGCCCACTCGTCGTCGACGAGCAGGAGCCGCCCGGTGCCGAACAGCCGGCCGTTCACGAACAGGTCGACCGGGTCGTCCGGGGCCTTGTCGAGCTCGACGACCGCGCCGGTGGTGAGGCCGACCGCGCGGCCGACCGGCATCCGCGTGCGGCCGAGCTCGGCCCACACGCGCACCGGCACCGCCCGCACGGAGTCGGACGAGATCCGCTCGACGATCTCGGCGCGGCTGCGGTTGTCGGCGGCCGCCTGTGCGTCCAGCTCGTCGAACGCCTCCTTCATGCGCACGACGAACGCGTTCGGCACGAGCTGCACGAGCCGGCACGGCTCGCCCAGCAGCGTGAAGCCGACCGTCGTGACGTGTGGCGTCAGCTCGTACGCGTCGGCGGCCTCGCTCGGCGTCGCGAAGAAGCGCGTCTCCGGCGGCGTGATGTCGACCTCCTCGCCGAGCACCGCCGACGTGGCGCCGGCGGCGGCCGCCATCATCTGGTTCATGGCCTCGGCCGCGGCGGACAGGTCGAGCTCCGAGAGCTCCTCGGAGTCGGTGATCTCCATCGCGTCCATGCCCATCATGGCCGCCGCCAGCCGGCGGACGCCGAGGCGGGTCATGACGAAGACGTTGCCGCCCGTCGCGCCGTTGATGTAGGAGACGTCGGCGGCGACAGCGGGCACGGGGATCGTGCTCAGCGGCGACTGCCCGGACGGGATGATCATCACCGGGCTGCGCTCGATGGTCGCCGAGCTCACGATCTCGAGCACCTGCGCGATGGCGGCGCCGGTCGACTCGGCCAGCTTGATGAGTGCGTCTTCGGTGGTCATGCCGCCTCTCCCAGCCGGCCGATGACCTGCACGGCCCGGTTGTTGCCGTTGCGGCCGGGCTGGGCCCGGTGCGCGGGCACGCGGCCGGCGAACAGGCGCACGCCGTCGGCGGCCGGCACGCCGAAGCGCAGCACGTCGCCGGGGCTGAGCGCGAGCACCTCGTCCAGCGTGAGGTCGGTCGCGGCCACCTCGGCCCGGATCTCGACGTTCACGGCGGCGACGCTGGCCCGCATCGCCTCGACGGCCTCGGGCTCGATGGCGGTGTCGCCGTACTGGCTGGCCGAGAGCCGTCCCAGCACCGGCTCGACGGAGCGGTGGGGGATGACGAGCGCGATCGTCGACGAGGTGCCGTCCAGCCGCACCTCCATCGTCAGGATCAGCGTCGGCTCGCTCGGCGGCGCCAGGTTGACGTTGGCGAGCTGCGTCTCGATCGCGCGCAGCTCCATCGTCGTGTCGACGAGCTCGGCCCACGTCTCGGACAGGTGCTCGAGCAGCGCGTTGAACACGCGCGAGACGAGCGCGGCCTCGATCTCGGTGAGCTCGCGCGGGCGCGTCTTGGTGGAGGCGGTGCTGCCCAGCAGGCGCTCGACGAGGCGCAGCATCAGGCCGAGCTCCGCGGTCAGGAGCACCTGGGTGCCGAGCGGCTTGCACTCGACCACGCCGCACACGGACGGCTGCGGGATCTGGTTGGTCGCGAGCGACCACGTCAGCTGGTCGATCTCGAGCACGTCGAGCTCGACGGACGTCAGGAGCTCGGTCGCGAGCCGCGACGCCATCGTGCGGCAGCACGCCTCGTGGGCGCGCTCGAGCCGGCGCAGCTGGTCGATCGCGAACTTGTTCGGGCGGGAGAAGTCGATGTCGCGGACGCGCTTGGCGCGGCGCTTGGGCGCGGGCGCATCCTCGGCCGGGGCGACGTTGCCCTGGCGTGCGGCCTCGACCAGCGCCGCGACCTCCTCGTTGGAGAGGACGTCGTTCATGCTGCGGCCCTCAGCCGGCCGGCGTCGCGCGTGGCGATGGTCTCCTCCTGGCTGCCTGCCTGCTTGCAGGTGACGAGCCCGGAGCCGACGTGGACGCGCATCGTCCGCCCGGCGCCGCCGCCGGTCAGCGTCGTCGTGACCGGGATGCCCGCGACCGCGAGGGCGGTGCGGACGGCCTGCTCGTTGCGGCGGCCGATGTCGAGCGCGCCGCCGGCGCTGGCGGCGAACATCTGCGCTCCGCCGACGAGGACGGCGTGCAGCCGCCCCTTCGTCGCGCCGAGCCCGGCCATCTGTCGCAGGAGCTCGGGCACCGCCGTGTCGGCGAACTTGCCCGGCGTGGTCGAGCCGGGGCGCGACTCGGGCAGCACGACGTGGGCGAGCCCGGCGACCAGCGACGCGCGGTCGAGCAGGGCGACGCCGATGCACGAGCCCAGCCCGAGCGCGACGAGCACGTCGCCCTCGTGCCGCGACACGGCGATCTCTGCCATGCGGGCCATCAGCTCTGCCATCGGATCTCCCGGATGCAACGGTGCTGCAGGAACGTCATGGCTAGGCGGCCTCCGCCAGGCCGAGACCGGCCAGGAGGCGCTCGACGCCGTCGGCGCTCGGGACGAAGAGCACGCCGAAGCTGCACTCGGAGTCCTCGACCACCATCTCGGAGTCGAGCAGGAGGGCGAAGTCGGTGTCGACCGCGGTCGTGGCGAGCGCCGTCGCGACGATCGCGCCGAGCATGTCGGCCAGCGCGGCCGGCGGCATCGGCTCGATCTCGAGGCCGGCCATCTGGCCCATCGCGCCGATGTAGGAGCTGCCGAGGATGTTGCCCACCTCGCCGAGCGCGGACAGCGCCATCTCGGAGTCGGAGGGGTCGACGCCGAGCAGCGAGCAGATCGTGGCGGCGCTGGTCGGGTCGAACAGGAGGACGACGGTGGCGTCGAGGTCGCCCATGACGCCGAGCACGACGGCGGTGACGTCGTCGTCGGGCTTGCCGACGGAGTCGACCGCGTCGGCCAGCTCGAGGGCGAGCGCCGTGGGCACGTTCAGGTCGACCGAGCGGCCGAGCATGCTCGAGAGGGCCGTCGCGGCGGTCCCCGAGCCGATATTTGCGATCTCGCGCAGCCCGTCGAGCTGCATCTCGTTCAGTTCCATCTCACGCTCCTATGCCGCGTTTTGAAGTCCGGAAGCCGCGCCCGGCCCGTGACCCGCGCGGGTCTCGGCAAGGGCGTCACAGTCGACGATCAGGCTGATCGTCCCGTCGGAGAGCACCGCGCCGCCCGAGAGGCAGCTCTGCGAGCCCGCCTCGGCCGGCAGCGGCCGGGTCACCAGCTCGTGCTGGCCGACCAGCCGCTCCACCACGAGCGCCATCCGCTGCTCGGCGCCGCGGGCGATCACCACGAACGCGGCCTCCGGGGCCGGCTCGTATCCGAGCGCTTCCGCCAGGTCGATCAGCGGCAGCACCCCATCTGAGAGGACCAGCATCCGCTGGCCGGTCACCGAGCGCACGGTCTGCTCGGCGAGGTTCACGGTCCGCTCCACCCGCTCGAGCGGGATGGCGAACGGCACGGTCTGCGACTCGACGAGCAGGGCGGGCATGATCGCGAGGGTCAGCGGCAGGCGCACCTGGACGGTGGTGCCGACGCCCGGCTCGGATGTCATGACGACGTTGCCGCCGAGGCCGCGCAGGGTCGAGCGGACGGCGTCCATGCCGACGCCGCGGCCGGAGATGTCGCTCGTCTGCTCGGCGGTCGAGAACCCGGCTGCGAACAGAAGCTCGATCGCGCGGGGCATGTCGACCGCGGCGGCCTCGTCGGGGGCGATCAGGCCCCGCTCGACGGCCTTGCGGGCCACCCGGTCGGGGTCGATGCCGCGGCCGTCGTCGCGGACGGTGATGATCACGTTGCCGCCGGCCTGGCGGGCGGAGAGCTCGAGCACGCCGGTGGCGGGCTTGCCGGCCGCCTCGCGCTCGGCGGGCGTCTCGAGCGCGTGATCGAGCGAGTTGCGCACGAGGTGCACGAGCGGGTCGCCGAGGGCGTCGACGACGGTGCGGTCGAGCTCGGTGTCGCGGCCGGTCAGGATCAGGTCGACCTGCTTGCCCATCTTGGCGGACAGGTCGCGCACGAGCCGGGGGAAGCGCATGAAGACGGCGTCGACCTCGATCATGCGCACCTGCATCACGAGCGCCTGCAGCGCCTGGGAGCTGCGCGTGAGGTCGCCGACCGCCTCGGCCAGGCCTTCGACCGATGAGCCGGCGGCGAGCGACTCGACCCGGGTGCGGTGGACGACGAGCTCGCCCATGAAGTGCATGAGCTGGTCGAGCCGGAGGGCGTCGACGCGGACGGTCGCAGAGGTCTTGCGGGCCTGGGGCGCGGCCTGCGCCTGGGCGGCCGGGTCGGCGGCGGCCTCGGGCTCGGCGGCGGCGGAGACGGGCTCGGCGGCCTCGGCCGCGGCCTCCGGCTCGTCCTCCACCGCGGCGGGCACGGCGGAGCCGGCCTGCACGGACACGGTCACCTCGGCCACGTCGGGCACGGCGCGGACGGCGGCCTCGATCGTCTCGGCCTCGTGGTCGGTCGCCACCCATGCGTCGACGGCGGAGCCGCTGAACGCGTCCACCTCGTCGGGCGTGGGCGAGCTCCAGATCGTCTCGCCGTGGTCGGCGACGGCCGCGAGCGCCATGAATGCGCGGACGGACGGCATCATCACGTCGTCGGCGAGCTTCACCGAGACGTGCAGGAGGGGGACCTCGGCCGAGTAGCCGGCCACGGCCTCGGGCGTCTCGGCGGCCTCCTCGGCGGGGGCCTCCGCCGCGGCGGGCGGGGCGGCGCCGACGAGCTCGCTCAGCCTGGCGATCAGGGCGGTCGGGTCGAGCTGCTCGTCGCCGTCGCGCTCGATCGCCTCGACGGCCCCCTCGAGCGCGTCGAGGCACTCCAGCAGGACGTCGATGACGCGCCGCTCGAGCGCGCCGGTGCGCCCGCGCAGCGTCTCGAACACGTCCTCCATCGTGTGCGTCAGCGCGGCCATCCGCGCGAAGCCCATCGTGCCGCTCATCCCCTTCAGGGAGTGGGCGATGCGGAAGATCTCGTCGATGGTGGCGCCGTCGTCCGGCGCCTCCTCGATGCGGATCACCGCGAGGTTCAGGGTCTGGAGGTGCTCGCGGCTCTCCGCGAGGAACATGCCGAGGTACTCGGAGGTGTCCATCAGCTCTTCCGGTAGATGAAGGGGTGGGCGGTGGCAAGGCCGAAGGCCTGGGGCACGGAGACGCGCTCGCTCGAGCCGACCATCAGGTAGCCGCCGGGGCGCAGCGCGCTCGCGAGCCGCTCGTGCAGGGCGTCGCGCACCGGCTCGGTGAAGTAGATGACGACGTTCCGGCACAGGATCAGGTCGAACGAGGCCTTGTTGACCGGGTCGCGGAGCAGGTCGCCGGTGGCGAACTTGACCATCATCCGCAGCTCCGGCTTGGCCCTCCAGCCGCTGCCGTCGCGGTCGAAGGCGCGCTCGAGGTCGGCGGCCGGCGCGCTGCGGGCGTCGTCGTCCGAGAAGCGGCCCTCGCGGGCGCGGGCGACCATGCGGGCGTCGATGTCGGTGCCGCGGATCTCGACCTTGCACCCCGGGGCGACCCGGCGGCAGATCGCGGCCAGCGTGTAGGCCTCGGCGCCGTAGGACGCGCCCGCGCTCCAGGCCCGGATCGTGCCGGCCCTGGCGAGCTCGGGGAGGATCGACCCGGCCAGCCGGTCCCACTGCTCCGGGTTGCGCCAGAGCTGGGAGACGTTGATCGTCATGCGGTCGAGGAACTGCTCGAGCGCGTCGCGGTCGGCGGCGAGGGCCTGCAGGTAGCCGGGCAGGGAGTCGATGCCGCGGCGGTCGGCGAACGAGCGGATGCGGCGCTCCATCTGGGGCCGCTTGTACTGGGCGAGGTCGATGCCGGTCAGGCGGCGGACGCCCTCGCAGAAGTCGGTGTAGTCGTCGCGCTTGAAGGCGGGCTGGGACGTCACGCGGCCTCCGTCGCGATCGCGGCGGGCAGCTCGTGCAGGGGCAGCTGGACGTCGGCGAGGCCGGCCTCGGCCACGGCGCGGGGCATGCCGTAGACGGTGCAGGTGGCCTCGGCCTCGACCAGGATCCGGCCGCCGGCGCGCCGCACCTCGCGGGCGCCCTCGAGGCCGTCCTTGCCCATGCCGGTGAGGACGACGAGCAGCATGCGCTCGCCGAAGACGCGAGCCGCGTCGCGGATCGTGATGTCGGCGCGGGGCCGCAGACCGCCGATCTCCGGCTCGTCGCCGAGCGTCACCCGGCCGCCCTCGTGCAGGTGCAGGTGGCGGCCGCCGGGGGCCACGAGGGCCGTGTGGGGCGTGAGCCGCTCGCCGCCCTGCGCCTCGGAGACGCTCAAGCCCGAGGCGTTGTCGAGCCGGGTCGCGAGCGACGCCGTGAAGCCCGGGGGCATGTGCTGGACGATCACGGTGCCGTCGCCGAGGTCGGGGGGAAGCGCCGGGACGAGGCTCGCGAGCGCCTTCGGGCCGCCCGTCGAGCAGGCGATGACGACGTACCGCTTGGGGGCGCCGGCGTGGCGCAGAGCCGGGGCCGGGCGCGGCGTCGGCGCCGGCGCGGATGGGGCGGACATCGGAGTGCGGGGCCGGCGCGAGATCGCTGCCAGGCACATCTTGTCGTAGAGCTCGCCGAAGAAGCCGGCGGCCAGGGCGGCGCCGGTCGGCTTGGGCACGAGCTCGACGGCGCCCTCGGCGAGGGCGTCGACGGCGTGGGCGCCGTGGGCGGGCGAGAACGCCGACACGACCACCACGGCGACGGGGGAGCCGATCCGGCGCAGCTCGCGCAGGACGGCGATGCCGTTCTTGCCGGGCATGGCCAGGTCGAGCGAGAGCACGTCGGGGCGGTGCAGGGCGCATAGCTCGAGGGCCTCGTCGCCGTCGCGGCCGACGCCGACCACCTGCGCGCCGCGCTCCGTCAGCGCGTCCGTGATCAGGCGGCGCATGAACGCCGAGTCGTCTGCGACGACGACACGGATGGGCTTGGAGAATGCGGGCGTGTGCGCGGACATGGCGGGCCGGTCTGGTTATCGGCAGCCGCGCCCGCGAATTACACCCCGAACACGCCGATACCAAAGAGTGGGGAGGCGGCGCCTACTCGGGGACATCGACGGCGCGTCGGGGCGAGCTGCTAGGCGGCGATCTGGACGCCCGCGAGCAGGCCGTCCGGATTCAGCAGGATCGCGAGGCGCTCGCCCACCTTGGCGACCGCGTCGACGTACTCGGCGTCGGCCGACGGAATGTCCTCGAGCTGCTCGGCCGTGACGGTCAGGACCTCGTCGACGTCGTCCACGATCACCCCGGCGGTGCCGGAGGCGGTCTCGAGGATGACGATCTTCGCGCTCTCGGGGCGCTCGAGGCCGAGACCCAGCCGCTGGGCCAGGTCGCAGACGGGGACGATGTTGCCGCGGAGGTTGATGACCCCGCGGATCCAGGGCGTCTGCGAGGCGACGCTGCGCGGCTCCGAGTAGCGGATGATCTCCTGCACGCGCGTGATGGGCAGCGCGTACTCCTCGCGACCGAGCGAGAAGATCACGAGCTGTCGGGTGGGCTCATCGGTGGACATCAGGCCTCCAAGAGACGGTTGGCGTCCAGGTAATCGACGGCAGGTGTCGCAAATGTAGTGCCTGCGTTTGCAGGTTCGATATTTTGCACAGCCTGAGCGCCGCTGTCGCGGTCGGCCATGAGCTCCATCAGCCGCAGATCGGTCTCCGTCGCGTCGGCTGCCTCGTCGGCCGGCTGGCGCAGGAACGCGTCGATCTCGGGCACCTTCGCGATGGCGTAGTCGACGCTCGCGTCGGCGCCGGGGCTGTACGCCCCGATCGTGATCAGGTCCTCCTTGGCCCGGTAGGCGGCGAGCGTCTCGCGCAGGGCGGCGGCCGCCGAGCGGACCGCGGGGCTCGTGATCTCGTCGGCGAGGCGCGACACCGACTGGAGGATGTCGACCGCCGGGTAGTGGCTCTTGTGGGCCAGGCTGCGGGTGAGCACGCAGTGGCCGTCGAGGATCGAGCGCACCGCGTCGGCGACGGGCTCGTTCATGTCGTCGCCCTCGACGAGGACGGTGTAGAGGCCGGTGATCGAGCCCCGCCCCGACGTGCCCGCGCGCTCGAGCAGCTGCGGCAGCATCGCGAAGACGCTCGGCGTGTAGCCGCGCGTCGCCGGCGGCTCGCCGATGGCCAGGCCGACCTCGCGCTGGGCGATGGCGAGGCGGGTGACGGAGTCCATCATCAGGAGCACGTCGGCGCCCGAGTCGCGGAAGTGCTCGGCGATCGTCGTGGCCACGAGCGCCGCCTTGATGCGCACGAGGGCGGGCTGGTCGGAGGTCGCGACGATCACGACCGAGCGGGCGAGGGCGTCGCCGAGGTCGCGCTCGATGAACTCGAGCAGCTCGCGGCCGCGCTCGCCGACCAGGCAGATCACGTTCACCGAGGCGGTCGTCGCCCGCGCGATCGAGCCGAGCAGGGTCGACTTGCCGACGCCGGAGCCGGCGAAGATGCCGAGGCGCTGGCCGCGGCCGCAGGGCACGAGCGCGTCGAGCGCGCGCACGCCGAGGTCCAGGCGCTCGCTGATGCGGGGCCGGTCCATCGGCGACGGCGGGGAGCCCGCCACCACCCGGGGCCGGCAGCCGGTGATCTCGGCGCCGCCGTCGATCGGCCTTCCCAGCCCGTCGAGCACCCGCCCGAGCAGGGCGTCGCCGACCGGCACGCGGAACGGGCCGCCCGTCGGGGCGACAACGGTGCCGGGCGCGATCCCGCGCATGTCGCCGAGCGGCATGAGCAGGGCGCGGCCGTTGCGGAAGCCGACCACCTCGGCCGGGACGGCGGCGCGGTTGCGGCCTCCGGCGATGGTGACCAGCTCGCCCACCTCGGCGCGCAGGCCGGTGGCCTCGATGACGAGGCCGATCAGATTCGTGACGCGGCCGCGATGGCTCTGCAGGTCGGCCTCGGCGATCGCCCGTGAGTACGCGGCGAGCGGCCGCTCGGCGGTCGGCTCAGGCACCGTCGGGCTCCGCGTCGGCCGGCGCGCCGCCCGCCTCGGCGAGCAGCTGGCGGACGCGCTCGAGCTGCGAGCGCACGCGGGCGTCGATCTCGCCGGCCTCGGTGCGCACGACGCACCCGCCGGCCTCGACGCGCCGCTCCGAGACGACCTCCATCCGGCTGATGCCGCCGAGCCGGGCGGCGAGCTCCGCCGCCGAGTCGCGCACGAGCTCGAAGTCGCCGGGGTTCACCTCCAGCACGAGGTGGTCGCGGTCGGTGGTGCGAAGGAGCGCGCCGGAGACGACCCCGAGCACGGCCTCGCGGTCGGTGGCGATGGTCGTGCCGATCACCTTCTCGGCGATCTGGAAGGCCAGGTCGACGGCGGCGGCCTCGGCGTCCGCGACGTAGCGGTCGTGCATCTCGGCCATCGCGCGCCCTGCGGCGGCCACGGCCTCGAGGGCCCGCTCGACGCGCACGCGCGCCTCGGCCATGCCGCGCTCGAGCCCCTCCTGGTGGCCCAGGTGCTGGGCCTCGGCCTGGAGGACGGCGGCGCGCTCCTCGGCCGAGGCGGAGTCCTCGATCAGGAACGCGGGGCGCTCGAGCGCCGTGAATTCGAAGACCTCAGCCAATCAGCTCGTCCTCGTCGTCGCCGCCGCGCGAGATCACGAGCTCGCCGGCGTCGTCGAGCTTGCGGACGACGGCCACGATCTTCGACTGGGCCTCCTCGACGACCTTGCGCCGCTGCGGCGGCATGTACTCCATCTCCTCGCGCAGCATCTCGGCGCCGCGCTGGGACATGTTGGAGAGGATCTTCTCCTGCACCTCGGTCGAGGCGCCGCGCATGGCCAGGCCGAGATCCTTGGCGTCGACCTCGCGCAGCACCATCTGCAGCGCGCGGTCGTCCAGCTGGAGGATGTCCTCGAAGACGAAAAGCAGCCCGCGCACCTCGTTCGCGACGGCCTCGTCCTCCTGCTGGAGGTGGTCGAGGATGTTGCGCTCGGTGGTGCGGTTGGCCGCGTTCAGGATGGCCGCGAGCGAGCGGACGCCGCCGGCGGCGGCCCACTCGCGCTGGAGCACGGTCTCGAGCTTGCCCTCCATCACCCGGGCGACCTCCTTGACGACCTCCGGAGAGGTCTGGCCCATCGTCGCAATGCGAACGGCGACGTCGGCCTGGAGCTCGGGCGGAAGCAGCTCCATCACCTTGGCGGCGAGGGTGGTGTTCGGCAGCTGCGCGACCACCATGGCGATGGTCTGGGGATGCTCGTTGGCGAGGAAGGCCGCGATCTGGTCGGCCGGGGTCGCGCGCAGGAACTCGAACGGCGTGGTCTCGATGATCACCGAGAGTCGGTTCATGATCTCGCCCGCGCGGGCGGAGCCGACGGACTGCTCGAGCACCTCGCGGGCGTAGCGCAGGCCGCCCTCGGCGATGTAGCCGCGGGCGTTCGCCATCGCGACCAGCTCCTCCATGACGGCGCTCGCCTGCTCCGGCTCGACGGCGGGCGTGCGCGCCATCTCGACCGTCAGCTGCTCGATGATCTCGTTCGGCAGGTGCTTGAAGACCTCGGCGGCGCCGCGCGCGCCGAGCGAGACGAGCAGGACGGCGGCCTTCCGGCGGCCGCTCAGCGTCATGGTCGCGCCGGGTGCTACTCGTTCATCCACTGCTGCACCTGGAGGGCGACGTGCTCGGGCTGGCTCTGGACGATCTGCTCGGCCTCCTTCTGCATCAGCTCGCGATGCTGGACGGCGCCGGACGGAACGGTGGCGACCTCGAGGGCAGCGATCGGCGTGGCCTGCGAGATCTCGCGGAGCCAGGTGGGCTCGGCGAAGCGGGCATCGCCCTCACGCCGCTTGAGGTTCTTGCGCAGCATGAAGAGGAACACGAGGGCGGCCAGGCCGATCAGCGCGTCGCGGACGAGCACCGAGGGGCTGGAGACGCCGATCATGCCGAGCGGCCCGCCGGCGGCGCCGGAGGTCGCGCTCTGCTTCTGGAAGGGCACGCTCGCCATCGAGATCGTGTCGCCGCGGCTGGGGACGAGGCCGACCATCGTGGCGACGGTCGCGCGCAGCGCCTGCAGGGCCTTGGGCGGCACGGACGAGTCGAACAGGAGCGCGACGTGCAGCTGGTTGACGGCGCCCGGGGCGACCACGGTGTGGCTGACGGTCTTGTCGGCGCCGAAGCTGGTGTTCCCGGTCGTGTTCAGGTACACGGTCGGCGCGCCGGTCTTGCTGCTCCCCGCCGAGTAGACGGGGGGCACGTTGGCCGAGGTGCCGGCGACGCCGGAGGTGCTGCCGCCGGCCGACTGCAGGTTCTCCTTGGTGGTCGCGCTCGTCAGCGGCACCTTGGTGCCGTCGTACTTGACCGAGTCCTGCGTGACCTGATCCATGTTCAGATCGGAGCTCACCTGCGCCTGGCCCTTGTCGGCGCCCAGGGTCTGGCCGAGCAGCGCGTCGACGCGAGCGGCCAGCTGCGAGTCGTAGCTCTGCTGGACGGCCAGCTTCGAGGTCGCGCCGGGCATGCCGTCGGCGCCGCTCCCGCCGGCCGGCCACAGCATCGCGCCGGTCTGGTCGGTGATCGTCACGTTCTGGGACGAGAGCCCCTGGACGCCGGAGGCGACCATGTGGGCGATGCCGCTCACGGCGCCCGGGTCGAAGGTCGTGTCGGTGTTCAGGAGCACCGAGGCGGTCGCCTGCGACGCCTGGTCGGCGAAGAGGGTGTCGGTCGGAAGGACGATCTGCACCTGGGCCGAGGTGACGCCGGTGATGCTCTCGATCTGGCGCTCGATGTCGCCCTGCAGGCCGAGCTGGTACATCGCCTGCTGCTGGGCGTTCGTGGTGCCGAGGCTGGTCTTCGTGAAGTTCGCGAGGCCGGGCTGGGAGCCGGGGCCGACGCCGGCCGAGGCCAGCGCCACCTGCGCGGCGGAGAGCTGGCCGCTGACGACGCTCACGGTCGTGCCGCCGTTGCCCACCTTGTACGCGACGCCGGCGCCGGCCAGGGCCTGCGTGACCCGGTTGGTCTGGGTCGGCTGGAGGCCGGTCTGAAGCGTCGTGTAGCTCGGCTTCGTCGCGTAGTTGAAGAGGAAGTACGCGGTCACGAGGATGAGCAGGAACGACACGACCATCGTGAGCTGGCCGCGCGGCTCGATGCTCTTCCACGTGTCCTTGATGCTGGAGAGATTCGGCATGTAAGAGGCGGGGGGTTAGGCGGGGCGGGGGGAGGTTTCGCGGCGGTACGGGGCGGGCTAGATCTGCATCCGCATGATTTCCTCGTACGCATCGACAGCCTTGTTGCGAACCTGAACAGCCAATTGCATCTCGAGGTTCGCCTTCTCGACGTCGGTGACCACGGAGGTCACGTCCGAGGCCTGTCCGGTGGCCAGCGCGACCGAGTCGGAGGAGGCCGTGTTCTGCGAGTCGTTCAGGCTCGTGATCGCGTCCGTCAGCATCGAGCCGAAGCCGCCGCCCGAGCCGGAGCCCGACCCGGAGACCGAGCCGACGCCGCCGAGGTTGCTCGAGATCCCCGTGGTGCCGGTGACGCCGGCAATGCCGTTTGAGATGGCCGGGATCTGCATCAGCGGAGGACGTCGAAGGTCTTGGAGAACATCTGCTTGGCCGCGTTCATGGCGGTCACGTTGGACTCGTAGCCGCGGCTGGCCGAGATCAGGTCGACCATCTCGGTGACCGGGTTCACGTTCGGCATGGTCACGTAGCCCTGCTTGTTGGCCTCGGGGTTCCCCGGGTCGTAGACCTGCCGCAGCGGGCTCGGGTCGTCGACGATGCCGTCGACCTGGACGCCGCCGAGCACCTCGCCGAAGCTGGGCGAGGCGGCGCTGAGCTCGATCTCCTTGCGCCGGTACGGCTGGCCGTTGGCGGACTTGGTGCTGTCGGCGTTCGCGAGGTTCGAGGAGATGACGTCCATCCACAGCTGCGTGGCGGTCATCCCCGACGCCGAGACGTTGAGTGAGTCGAACATTCCCATTACGACGTGCTCCCGATGGCGGTCTTCAGGATCGACATGCGCGTGCCCATGACGGACTCGAGCGCCTGGTAGTCGAGCGTGTTCTCGGAGAGGTCGGCGTTCTCGGAGTTGATGTCGACCGTGTTGCCGTCGACCTGCATGGCGCCGTTGGCGGCGACCTGCGGCGAGAACGTGATCTGCTCCAGCCGGCTGGTGGAGGGCGTCCCGGACGAGAAGGCCTGCGCGAGCGCCGACTGGAAGTCGACGTCGGAGCGCTGATAGCCGGGCGTGTTGGCGTTGGCGATGTTGTTGGCCAGCACCTGCTGTCGCAGCAGAGAGCCCTGCATCGCCTTCTCGATGCCCACGATGGAGGAGTCGAACAGATCCACCTAAACGGTTCCCTTCACCTCGAGAGAGAACCCATCCTTGGGCATACGGTTGCCTGCGATCCTTGCGGGCAGTCTGGTCATCGGCGGCCGGGTCGCGGACTTGAGGGCCGACCGGTGGTCGAGATGGGAAGCGGGGTCAGACCCCGAACGCCGGCCGTTGCAGATTCGTTGCGCTTCCGTTCGGGGTCTGACCCCGATCAGCGCCCGGCTATCGGCGCGTGTCGATGCGGCCGCCCGGGGCGGTGCCGGCGTATGCGCGCATCGCGCGGCGGCCCTCGGACAGGTGCGCGAGCGTCGCGCGGGTGCGGTCGCGGGTGGCGACCGCGGTGGCCAGGTTCGTCTGCATCTGGGCGAGCGCCTCGGCGACCACCTCGCGGGCGGCCTCGGGGGCCCGGGCCGGCAGGGTCGCGACGATCTTCGCGCGCTCGCTGCCGATGGTGACGACGCCCTCCCAGTCGCCGGAGGCGATCAGGTCGCGCTCGCAGCGGGTCAGCGAGAGGACGGCCAGATACGGGGCGACGGCGGGATCGGACATCGCTAGGCGGCGGCCACGGCGGCCGGAGGGTTGGCGGCGATCTGCTGCCACGCCTCGCGCAGCTCGGAGAGCAGCTTGATGACGTCGTCGATCTTGCGCGGGTCGCGCTCGACCGTGGCGGACGTGAGGTGCAGGTTGCAGAACTGGTAGATGGCCCGCAGGCGCTCCGCGATCTCCCCGCCCTGGCGCATGTTCAGCGTCAGGTTGAGCTCCTTGATGATCGCCTCGGCGCGCTGGACGCGGTCGAGGAAGACGCGCTGGTTGTCCGCCCGCATCGCGACGGCGGCCTGGCCCAGGAAGCGGATGGCGCCGTCGTAGAGCATGACGACGAGGCGCTCGGGCGGGGCCGTCAGGATGCTCGACTCGGTGTAGGCTCGCTTGGCGTCGTACGGGTTCATATGGTTCACCGTTCAGGGGGGACTGGGCGACCACGTAATCGGCGTCAGCGCGCCGGATCTTGAGCCCCGAGACGGCGAGATCAGCCGGACGACGAGCTGGAGCTCGAGAGCGACGAGCTGCTCGACTGGAGCTGCGCGACGGCCGTCTCCATGGCGGTGAACTGGGCCCGGAGGCTGGCCTCGTGCATCGTCACCCGCTGCTCGATGTCGGCGATCTGCTGCGAGTAGGACTGGATCAGCGACGCCTCGGACGTGATGCGGCCGGCCAGCGTGCCGGAGACGCCCGCCTGCGGGTTGATGAGGTCGTCCATCCGCTGGGAGAGGCCCTCCGAGCTGAAGCTGCCGGTCGGGTTCGAGAACAGCGACTTGACGCCGCTGAAGTTGCTCGCGAGCATCGACTGGAGCTTCGTCGTGTCGAGGCTGAGCTTGCCCTCGAGCGAGTCCTGGCTGATCGTGCCCGAGCCGACGGCGGCGCCGGTCGAGAGGCCGATGTTCCCCAGGTAGCCCATGCCGCTGGCGGCGCCGCTCATCGTCGACGTGACGGCCGAGCGCAGGTTCGAGAGGATCGAGAGCAGCTGCGGGTCGCCCTGCAGCATGCCCGCCTCGCGCTGGGCGTCGGTGGTCGGGTTCGCGACCTTGGGGTCGTTCACGTAGCCGTAGATCAGGTCGACCGTCGAGTTGTAGGCGGTGACGAAGCCCTGGATCGCGGTCGTGATCGTGTTCGTGTTCGGCGCCGGCGCCGTCACCACGAGGGAGGCGTCGCTCGCGGTGGTGCCGTTCAGCGTGAAGGAGACGCCGGCGAGGCCGTTCGAGACGGTGTTCGAGGCGCTCGTCATGCTCTGCCCGTTGATGGTGTACTGCGCGTCCCTGGCGACCAGCGACTGGGTCATGCCGAGATCGGTGGCGAGCGTCGAGTCGCTCGTGACCGCGATCGTGTTCGCGGCGCCGGTGACCTGGCCGGAGAGCACAAGCTTGCCGTTCACGACCGAGGCGTAGACCTGCGAGCTCGTGTTCGCGTTGATCTTGCTGGCGATGGTGGCGAGCGTGTCGCCGGAGGAGATCGAGACGTTCGCGACGGCGCCCGTCCCCACCTGGATGTGGAGCGTGTCGTCGCCGTTCGCGGCGGCGAGCGTGGTCTGCTGGGTGACCTGGTCGGCGGATGCGAGCCGCTGGACGCCGATCGAGAAACCGCCGGCGGCGGCGCCGCCGGTCAGGATGGCGCTGACCGCGGTCGGGTTCGACGACGTCACGGTCTGCGAGTTCGCCCACACGGACGGGGCGCGCATCGCCTGGGCGGCGGTCTGCAGCGCCTGCATCGACGTCTGGATGGACTTGAGCGCCGCCTGGCGGGCCGTCTCGACGGTGCTCTGCTGGGTCAGGAGGGTCTCCGGCTGGCGGTCGATCGCGAGCAGCTGGTCGATGATCGAGTTCGTGTCGAGCCCGGTCGCGATGCCGCCGACGTTGAAGAACGGCGTCGCGCTGGTCGACTTCGTGGTGGAGCTGGAGGAGGCGGGAGTGCTCATGCGGTCACGCCTGCTCGTCCACGAGCAGTCCGCCGCCGGAGAGCGTGTCCAGCACGCGCCGCGCGGGGATCTCCCTGATGACCTGCCCGTTCCCGTCGATCATCTCGACGCGCACCTGCCCCGTGTCGTGATCGACGTCGAAGTGCAGGTTCACCTGGCGTGCGGCCAGCTCGGCGATGACCTGCTGCGCCGTGGCCAGATCGGCCTGCACCTCGGGCGGCGGCGAGCCCGGCGCCGGCCCGGAGCGAAAGAAGCGTGACGTGGCCCCCGTGCTCGGTCGCATGGGGATCACTCTGCCGATCGGATTGGGTCCGTGTTCCATCACGAAGGTCTCTCTCGATCCATCCATGGATCGCGTCGCTGACCGCGTGATCGGCAAGATTGGAATAGAGTTTAGGCAACTTGCGAAAGTTTCTGCACGATAGCGTTGTATGCAACCCGGGCGCCCTCGAACTGGGGCTCGAGCCGCACCGCCTCGGCGGCGAAGTCGACGGCGTCCTGGTCGTAGCCGCGGGCGAGGGCGACCTGGGCCAGTCCCAGCATGGCCGACGCATCGGGCTGCGTGGTCGCGACCGCAATCCACTCGTCCGCCGCAGACTCGAGGAAGCCGCGCCGCAGGTACATCGTGGCCAGGAGCTCGCGCCGCTGCCGCTCGGGGAGCTGCACCAGCCCGAACACGCCGAGCAGGGTGGTGAAGGCCTCGGTCTCGGTGACCCGGAGGAGCGCCTCCAGCAGCCGCACGGCGGTGGGGCCGGCGGCGGTGCCGAGCGCGGTGGGCAGCCCGCCGCCGCGGATGGCGGTCGCCCACGCCCGGTAGAGGTCGGCGTCCGCGTCGACGAGGCTCGTGGCGGCCCGCTCGACGGCGGCGTCCATCTCGTCGGGGAGGCCCAGGACGGCGGAGGCGAAGACGACGGCCTCGGCGGCGCGCGCGGCGATCGGGGAGTCGGCCGGCTCCGCGGAGGCGACCGCGGCCGCTTCGGCGTACCGGCGCTGCGCGAGCAGCGACTCGGAGAGGCCCATGCGGGCGGCGGAGTTGGACGGCTGCGCCTCGAGCGCGCTTCGGAACCAGCGCTCCGCGTCCGCCGAGCGGCCACCCTCGATGTAGGCGCTGCCGGCGAGGACCCGGGCGGGCACCTTGGCGGGGACGAGCGCGTCGATCTCGGCGGAACCGACCCCGCGCGCGATCAGGAGCTCGACGAGCGGCAGCACGGGCGCGATGTAGTCGGGGTGCTCGGCGAGGCTGCGGCGCAGGATCCGCTCCTGGCCGGCGCGGTCGCCCCGGGCGGCGTGGACCTCGGCGAGCAGCGTCATCGCGAGGAAGGTTCCGGCGCCGGTGGTGCTGGCGTACTCGGCCGGCGCATCGCCCATCTCGAGGCACCGCTCGGCGAGCTCGGCGGCCTTGCGCAGGTCGCCGCGGCTGCGGGCGGCCAGGGCGGCCTCGAGGACGAGATCGGTGTGGTCGGGGAAGCGGGCGAGGCCCTCCTCGACGGCGGCGATCGCGGCGTCGAAGTCGCCGACCTCGCGGCGGGCGCGGGCGACGCGGGAGACGAGCAGCGGCGCGTAGCCGACCGACTCGAGGCCCTGCTCGCGCAGGCCCTCCCACGACCGGTCGAGGTGCGTGCGGGCGGCGGCGTGGTCGGCCAGCACGAGGTACTCGGAGCCGAGGTTGTAGTCGGTGAACGGCGTCCGGGACTCCTGCGCCTCCTGCTCGAGCAGCTGGATGTTCCGGCGCGACTTGTCCTTGGAGACGATGCGCTGGTTCAGATAGCCGTAGTGGCGAACACGGATCCGGGTCGTCTCGAACCGCTCCGGCAGGTAGGTCGGCATCGTGTGCGTCTTCTGCTCGTGGATGCGGCCGGAGAACCGGTACTGGGGCCGGTTGCGCCACACCCGCAGCGCCATGTGGGTGACGGCGGAGCCGGCGTCGGAGCCGCCGGTGTAGTTGGTCTCGACGAGGTAGAAGCCCTCGCGCCAGGTGCGGCCGAGGAGGCTGCGCAGGTGGCGGGCGTCCTGCGCCTCCATGTGCTCGTCGGCGTCGAGGTAGATCAGCCAGTCGCCGCTCGCGGCCTCGATCGAGGCGTTGCGGGCGTCGGAGAAGGAGCCGTTCCAGGGGAAGCTCACGACCTTGGCGCCGAACGACTCGGCGATCTCGACGGTGCGGTCGGAGGAGCCGGTGTCGACGACGATCATCTCGTCGACGACGCCCTGGAGCGGCTCGAGGCAGCCCGGGAGCATCTCCTCCTCGTCCTTCACGATCATGCACAGCGAGATCGTCAGCTTCTTGGCCGGCTTCGCGCGGCCGGCCAGGCGGCGGGCGCGCTCGGCCAGCGGCCGGGTGCGGGTCGCGCCGACGCCGGGCAGGCGGGCGCCGGAGCGGGCGCGGTCGCGGGCATGCTCCAGGTTCGCGGCGGCGTGGGGCAGATCGGGATCGAGCCGCCCGGCGGCCCGGAAGAGGTCGGCGGCGGCCCCGGCCTCGCACAGCTCGTAGAGGAGCACGCCCAGGTGGTTCAGGAGGACGGGCTCGCGCGGCTGCCGCTCGAGGGCGTCGAGCAGGTGGGAGGCGCCGGCGACGAACGCGCGCACCCAAGCGTCCACGTCGTCCGGCCGGTATGCCAGGACCAGCTCGGCGAGGCGGCAGCGGGCCTGGTAGGCGCGCTGCTCGTCCTCCCACGTGGCGACGTCCGCGAAGACCGCGGCGAGGCCGTCGAGGTCGGCGGCGGCAAGCCGCGCGGCGGCCACGCTGACCGCGAGGTCGACCCGGCCGCGCCAGTCTGCGGGGGCTGCCGGCGTCGCCTGAGAGGGGGCGATGGAAGACGTGCGAAGGGCCATTCGCGGCAGTCATCGGCCGGCCCGGCCCCTGCCTTTAGACTGGCTTCCATGCGTGACGGGGCCAGCCGGCTCGGTGCGCGGCTCGTCCCGCCGCTCGGCGCCCGGGCCTGGCGGCTGCTGGCCGGAGTCGTCGCGTTCGAGGTCGGAACCGGCATGACGCTGCCGCTCGTGATCGTCTACCTGCACGAGTCGCGGGGGCTCAGCCTGGCGGCCGCCGGCGTTGCCCTCTCGGCCGTCGGCGCGGGCGGCCTGGCGGGCACGGTGGCCGCGGGCCCGGTGGTCGACCGATTCGGCGCCGGCTGGACGGCCGTCGCCGCCCTGCTGCTGGCCGGGGCGGGCACGCTCGCCTACCTGGCGGTGCACGGCCTGCCCGTCGCGGTGGTCGCATCCCTCGCGCAGGGCGCGGGCTTCGGCGCAACCTGGGTCGCCGTCATTCCGCTGCTCGTGAACGCGGTGACGCCGAACCTGCGGGGCGACGTGCTGGCGACGAACTACGGCCTCACCAATTTGGGCCTCGGCGTGGGCAGCACGATCGCGGGCATCGTGCTCGCCATCTCGCCGAACGCGTTCCGGCCGCTCTTCGTCGTCGACGCGATCACCTACGTGATCTTCGCGCTCTGGCTGTGGCGGCTCGGCGAGCTGCGCCGGGCGGGCGCCGCCGCGGAGATCGCGCCCGAGGCCCGCACCGGCTACACGGTCGTCATCCGCGACCGCGCCCTGCTCGCGGCCACCGGCCTGAACCTGCTGCTGGTCACGGCCGGGTACGCCCAGCTGACCTCCGCCTTCCCGGCCTGGGCGACCGGCCCGGCGGGCGTCTCGAGGAGCATCGTCGGCTTCGCCTTCGCCGCCAACACGTGGGCGATCGCCGTCGCCCAGCTGCCCGTCCTCGCCTACGTGCGCACGCGCCGGCGGACGCGGGCGGTCGCGGTGACGGGCGTGCTCTTCGCGCTGTGCTGGCTGATCGTGCTCGCCGCCGGCCACGTGTCGACGGCGGCGGCCGCGAGCGCCGCGCTGATCGTGGCGGCGGCCGTGTTCGGCCTGGGCGAGACGTTCCTCTCGCCGAGCCTGCCCGCGATCGTGAACGACGTCGCGAGCGAGGAAGTGCGCGGCCGCTACGTCGCCGTCTACAGCACGTCGTGGCAGATCGGGCCGATGATCGGCCCGGCCGTCGCCGGCGTCGCCCTGGGCGCGGGAGCCGGCGGCGCGCTGCTGGTCGGGCTGGCGGCGGCGTGCGCGCTGGCGTGGCCCGCGGCCGTCCTGTGCGAGCGGATCGTGCCGGCGTCGGCCAACCTCGCCGGGCCGGTCGATGCGGCCGAATGAGGGGGAAGGGGACCGTCCGGCGCCGGTGAAAGAGTTCCCCCGAAGGTGTGACGTGGCTCTCGGGTGCCTCCATCTAAACTCCCGTGAGCTCGGGACCCTTCCCGAACCGATCTACGAGCCGATAGAGCGTCAGTGACATCTCCAGCGCGCAAGATCTCCTCCGTGCCCGCGCCGCAGCCGGCGCAGGTGTCCGACGAGACGGCGATCGACCTCTTCTACTGGATGTCGCTCACCCGCGCGGTCGAGGAGCGGGCGCTCAACCTCTACCGCCAGGGCAAGCTGCCCGGGAGCTACTACACCGGCCGTGGTCAGGAGGCGATCGCCGTCGGCATCGCGCTGCCGCTGCGCCGCGGCGAGCAGGGCGACTGGCTGTCTCCGTGGATCCGCGACCTCGGCTCCTACCTCGTCCACGGCGTGCCGCCTTGGCGGATCTTCGCCCAGTTCATGGGCAAGGCCGGGTCGACCACCCGGGGCAAGGACGGCAACCTGCACATCGGCGGCCGGGAGTGGAACATCCCGTGCCAGGTCTCGCACATGGCGGACATGATCCCGCTGACGGTCGGCGCGGCGCTGGCGTACAAGCAGCGCGGCGAGGACCGGGTGGCGATGACGAGCTTCGGTGATGCCGCCACCTCGCGCGGAGACTTCCACGAGGGCCTGAACATCGCGGCGGTGCTCGAGGTGCCGGCGGTGTTCGTGGCCGAGAACAACGGCTGGGGCTACTCGACGCCGATCTCGAAGCAGACGAAGGTCACCGAGCTCTACCGCAAGGCCGCCTCGTACGGCATCCCGGCGGTCTCGGTCGACGGCAATGACGCCTTCGCGGTGCACGGTGCCGTCTCCGCCGCGGTCGATGCGGCGCGGGCCGGCCAGGGGCCGCAGTTCATCGAGTGCAGGACGTACCGCATGGGCGGGCACGCGGCGCACGACAAGTACGAGAGCTACATGCCCATGGAGGTGCTCGCCGAATGGTCGGACAAGGATCCGATCAAGCGGCTCGAGAACGTCCTGATCGAGGAGCGGTCGGTGCCCGAGGGCAAGCTCGAGAACCTCCGCGACCGGATCCGCGACGAGGTGCGCGAGGCGGTCGAGCAGGCCGAGCACGACGGCTACCCGGACGCGTCCGAGGCCCACGAGGGCGTCTTCGCGGACGAGGCGCCGTAGTGGGTCGTCAGGCAACATTCGCCGGGTTCCGGCGGCTGCAACCCGTCGCTCGGCGTCGACACCGACAACGTCACCTGACGACCCACCACCGATGCCCGAGCTGACCTACCTCGAGGCGATCAACGCGGCGCTCCACGACGAGATGGAGGCCGATCCGCGCGTCTTCTGCCTGGGCGAGGACGTCGGCCGTCAGGGCGGCGCCTTCGGCGCGACCAAGGGACTGCAGCAGAAGTACGGCGCGATGCGCTCGATCGACACGCCGGTCGCCGAGGCCGGGATCGCCGGCGTGGCGGTGGGCGCGGCGATGGCCGGGCAGCGGCCGGTCGCCGAGATGCAGTTCGGCGACTTCGTCTCGATCGCCTTCGACCAGCTCATCACCTGCGCCGCCAAGATGCACTACCGCATCGGCTGGGCGGTGCCGATGGTCGTGCGCTGCCCCAACGGCGGCGGCGTCGGCGGCGGCCCGTACCACTCCGAGAACGTCGAGGCCTGGTTCCACCACCATGCCGGCCTGAAGGTCGTCTGCCCGGCGACCGCCGCGGACGCCTACGGCCTGCTCCGCGCCTCGATCCAGGATCCCAACCCGGTAGTGTTCTGCGAGCACAAGTTCCTCTACCGGCGGGAGAAGGGCGAGGTCGCGACGGGCGTCGACGGCGGCCTGGCGAGGATCGGCGAGGCCCGCGTCGCCCGGCCGGGCACCGACCTCTCGATCATCACCTACGCCGCCACGGTGCAGCTGTCCCTGTCGGTGGCCGAGACGCTTGCCGGGGAGGACGTGTCCGCCGAGGTGATCGACCTGCGCACGCTCGTGCCGCTCGACATCGCGACGGTGCTCGAGTCGGTGCGCAAGACGGGCAAGGCGCTGATCGTGCACGAGGACAACCTCACCGGCGGCTTCGGCGCCGAGGTGGCCGCGCTCGTCGCCCAGCAGGCGTTCGAACATCTCGACGCGCCGGTGACCCGGGTCGCGGGGCTCGACACCCCCATCCCGTTCACGCCGGTGCTCGAGCGCGAGTACCTGCCGACCGAGGAGGACATCCTCGCCGCGGCTCGCGATCTCGCCGCGTACTAGAACCAGGACCAGCGCTCCGGGCGGCGAAGAAAAACCCCTGCTTCGAGCGGGGATCGTGTAATTTCATGGCAGTAAGGGTCGTGCGAGAGGGTTAGAGGGCAAGATGCGCTTTCGCCACAAGCTTTCCATCGTGCTCGTCGGGCTGGCGATCATCCCGCTGGCCGCCACCGGCGTGCTCATCGCCGCGCTGCTCGAGCACGACCAGGTCACCCGGGTCGACAACCGCGTCGCCGTGTCGGCGGCATCGGCCGCCCAGGTGTACCGGCTCCAGCTGCGCAAGGCCTATGGGTTCGCCGGAACGCTCGCCAACAACAAGGGCGTCCAGCTCGCCTTCGCCCCCAAACGGCCGCCCCTGCGCAGGCTGCCGCTGCACGTGCCGGCGGGGATGACGGTCACCCTCGTTCGGGAGGACGGCTCGCCCGTGTATGGCAACCCGCCCGTCGGGCCGGCCTGGAAGACGAGCGCGAAGTACATCGACAAGGCGGGGAAGACGATCGGCCACGTCAACGTCTACGTCCGCGTTGGCCCCAAGCTCCTCGCGGCGATGACGGACGGGATCCCCCGGCCGGACAACGTCGAGCTGGCACTGGTCGCCGGCGATCGGGCGGTCGCGTCGACGAACCAGGCCGTCGGCCCGGTCTCCGGCCTGCGGGCCGGCGCGGGCTCTGCCACGGTCGCCGGGACCGGCGTGCGCGCCGACGCGATCAACATCCCCGTGTCGCAGGGCGGCCCCGCCTACATCGTCGCGACCTACCCGCTGTCGACGCTCTCGAACGCGATCGACTCCCAGCGCCTGCGCATCCTCGTGCCGCTCCTGCTGCTCGGGCTCGTGCTCGTCGGCGGCGCGATCTTCGCGGCCGACCGCATCTCACGCGCGCTGACCGAGCTCGCCGGGCGGGCCGCCGGGCTCACCCGCGGCCGCCCTGCCGGCGACGAGCTGACCCAGCTCGGCGCCACGATCGACGAGATCTCGACCGAGCTGACGTCGCGGATGGGCGAGCTCGAGGCCGAGCGCGGCCGCTTCAAGGAGACGCTCCAGCGCTACGGCGAGACGCTCGCCGCGACCCACGACCTGAACGCCCTCGTCGGCGCGGTGCTGGACACGGCGGTGCAGGCCACCCGCGCCCGCGGCGGCCGGCTGCTGCTCTACGACGCCGAGCGCGGCGAGGCGATCGAGCAGGCCCGCATCGGCACGGCCCGGGGCCTTCGCTCCGACCTGCCCGTGGTGGTCGCCGCAGGCGACGGGCTCGAGGGCGACGCGCTCGCGACGCACGAGCCGCGGGTCAGCCAGAAGCCGCGCGCGGTGCTGGCGGTCCCGATCCTGCGCGAGCACCACTTGCTCGGCCTGGTCACCGCGGTCGATCCGGAGGAGGGGGCGTTCTCGGACGAGGACGTCGAGGCGCTCTCGGCCCTTGCCCTGCAGGCCGGCGTCGCGATCGAGAACGCACGGCTGCACCGCGTCGTCGAGCGCCAGGCGGTCACGGACGCGCTCACCGGCCTTGCCAACCGGCGCCAGTTCTACGAGGTGCTCGGGCGCGAGTACGAGCGCGCGCAGCGTTTCGGCCAGCCGGTCTCGCTGATCCTGCTCGACATCGACGACTTCAAGCTGATCAACGACAGCCGCGGCCACCTCGCCGGCGACGCGGTGCTGCACAGCGTCGCGGCCACGCTGGCCGAGGTCATCCGCGAGATCGACCTCGCAGCCCGCTACGGCGGCGAGGAGTTCGCGGTGCTCCTGCCGCAGACCGGGCCGGACGGCGCGGCCAACCTGGCCGAGCGCCTGCGGAGCGAGATCGCGGCCCGCTCGATCCGGTTCGGCACCGAGGAGATCACCGGCGTCACGGCCAGCTTCGGGGTCGCGGCCGGGCCCGTCAACGAGCAGACCCAGATCGACCTGATCGCCTCCGCCGACGCCGCGCTGTACCAGGCCAAGCGCGAGGGCAAGAACCACGTGACGGTGTCCGGAGCATGGTGACGCCGGCAGTCAGAATGCGGACGGCGACCGACCCGACTTGGTACACTCATCCGAGCGCGGGGGCGGCGCTGGATGAGTGAATCCGATCTTGAGAGGGGACCAATGACCACGGACGGCTCGCTGTTTGCGTCTGCGATCGAGCATCATCTCGAGCTGAAGCGCAGGAACCAGCACCTCGACGATGACCTTCCCCTGGACGAGTTCATCGGTGATGATCCGTTCACGAACCACCCCCTCTTCAAGACCGAGGCGGACGCCCGGCGCGAGGAGGAGGAGACCGGCGAGCACCCCGTGGTGGCCCACATGCACGAGCCGCCCGTGGAGGACACCCAGAGCATGCCGGCCGTGGAGACCACGGACGAGCCGCTCGGGTGGATGGAGACGAAGACCGCCTCCGAGTTCAGCTGGGACTAACGCTCCCGCCCGCTGCGAGCCAGCCTGGGGTCAGACCCCTGGTGGTGTCGCCGCGAAGCGGTGCACCAAAAGGGGTCTGACCCCGCTTGGTGCGCTAGGCCGGGCGCCGCTGGGCGCTCTCGCTGGCGATCGCGTGGTCGACGATCTGCCGCTGCGTGGGCCGGTCGAGGCCGTGGAAGCGCAGGCCGTACGCCCAGCGCTCGTCGCCGACCATGTTCGCCCACACCACCTCGGCGACGCACGCCACCCGGTAGGCGGGCTCGTCGACGTCCAGCTGGATGTGGACACGGTCGCCGGGCACGAGCGCGCGGTCGGTGACGATGCGGGCGCCGTCGCCGGCGAGGTCGATCGTGCGGGCCTTGAACTGGTCGCCGCCGGCTGCCGGCTCGCACCAGGCCGGCACCTCGACCGGGACGCGGACGGCGGCGCGGCGCTCGGCCACGCGCCGCTGCTCGGAGAAGACCCAGCGCACGATCCGCTGCTCGATGTAGATGTCGAGGTCGTCGAACCGCAGCGCGCACTCCACCCGGCCCTCCTCGGCCGACTCGACCCGCGTGACCGTGGCGTCGGTGAAGACCAGGAACGGCGGTTGGGCGAAGCGCACCTCGAGCCGCAGGCGCTCCCCCGCAGACACTCCCGCCGGGGCGATCATCTTGGCCCCGCCGGCGCAGATGTTCACCGTCGTGCCCGAGAACGCCGGCTCCCGATCCGCGCCCGCGTCGAGCCGCGTCACGCCCACCGGAAACTCGGCCATGACACGCAGGAACGAGCGGCGGTCGGTATGCATGCGCGCGGAGTCTAATTGGTGCTCAAGTCGCGGGGCCGGACCGCCGAAGAAGCGGCCATGACCGACTCCCCCAAGGTTCTCGTCGCCGATGACGAGCCGCATCTGCTCCGCCTGGTGAAGTTCCGCCTCGAGCGGGAGGGTTACCAGGTCGTGACCGCCCCCGACGGCCAGGCTGCCCTCGAGCTGGCCCGCACGGAGCAGCCGGACCTGTGCGTGCTAGACGTCATGATGCCGAAGCGCAGCGGGTTCGACGTGCTGCGCGAGCTGCGCTCCGACAGCGAGTGCGCCCACATGAAGGTGATCATGCTGACCGCGCGCGCCCAGGACCGCGACGTCGACGCCGGCTTCTCGCTCGGCGCGGACGACTACATCACGAAGCCGTTCAGCCCGCAGGAGCTGCGGGTCCGCATCGGCGCGCACCTCGCCAAGCGCTAGCGCTACCCACCGCGCCCGCACCGGGATCGGGGTATCGTAGGACGCCGTCCTCGACCCCTCCGGTGTGGTGCGCATGCGTAAGCTCGTCTGGATCCTGCCCGTCCTCGTCCTCGCCGCCGCGGCCTCCGCGTGCGGGACGGCGAAGAGCGGCCCCTCGGCCCCGTCGGTCGCCGCCGGCTCGAACCCGTGCGCGGTGAAGAACCTGGCGCTGCTGCATCCGGGGACGCTCACGATCGGCACGGACAACCCGGCGTACTCGCCGTACTTCACGGGCGGCCCCGGCGGGGGCTGGACGGGCCAGTTCAACAACAACCCGTACACCGGCAAGGGCTTCGAGGCCGCGACCGCCTATGCGGTCGCGAAGCAGATGGGCTTCACGAACTCGCAGGTGAAGTGGGCGGTCACGCACTTCAACCAGTCCTACGCGCCCGGACCGAAGAACTTCGACTTCTATCTCGCCCAGGTGTCTATCACGCCCAAGCGCGCCAAGACCGTCGACTTCTCGAGCCCGTACTACACGGAGAACCAGGCAGTCGTCACGCTCAAGAGCAACAAGTACGCGCACGCGACCAGCGTCGCCGACCTGCACGGCGCGAAGCTCGGCACCCAGCTTGGCACGACGAGCTATGACCTGATCAACAACGTCATCAAGCCCGGCCCGCAGCCGGCCGCCTACCACACGCTGAACGACGCCATCAACGGCCTCAAGGCGCACCAGATCGACGGCATCGTCGTCGACCTGCCGACCGCCTTCTACATGACGGCCGTACAGATCCCTGACAGCACGATCGTCGGCCAGTTCCCGGCGTCTGCAGGCGGCAGCGGCCATTTCGGCCTCGTGCTCGCGAAGAACAGCCCGCTGACGTCGTGCGTGGACAAGGCGATCGCCGCGCTGAAGTCGAACGGCACGCTGGATCAGATCCAGACGACCTGGCTCTCCGACAAGGCGAACGCGCCCGTCCTCCACTAGTGCCGATCCGGCCGGTCCCGGGGCGGCGCTCCCGCATCCTGCAGGGCGGGTACGAGCCGATGACGAACATGTCGATCGCGCTCGTGAGCACGTTCGTGTTCCTGGTCGTGGTCACGCTGGCGATCGTGAACGCGCCGGGCTGGGAGACGGTCAAGCAGTCGTTCTTCAACGCCGGCGAGGCTCGCGACTCGCTTCCGCTCGTCGCCAAGGCGTTCCTCCTGAACGTGAAGATGTTCCTGGTCGCCGAGGTGTTCATCCTGATCTTCGCGCTCCTGATCGCGATCCTGCGCGGCCTGCCGGGGCCGGTGTTCTTCCCGCTGCGGGCGCTCGCGATCGTCTACACCGACCTCTTCCGCGGCGTGCCAACCATCCTCGTCGTCTACCTGCTCGGCTTCGGCATGCCCGGACTGAACCTGACCGGGATCCCCACCAGTCCGGTGTTCTGGGGCACCGTCTCACTCGTGCTCGTCTACACCGCGTACGTGTCCGAGGTGTACCGGGCCGGGATCGAGTCGATCCACCCGAGCCAGGAGGCGGCCGCCCGCTCGCTGGGGCTCACCCGTCCCCAGACGCTGCGCTTCGTGATCGTCCCGCAGGCTGTCAGGCGCGTGATCCCGCCGCTGCTGAACGACTTCATCGGCCTGCAGAAGGACACGGCACTCGTGTCCGTGCTCGGCTCGGTCGATGCGCTCCAGCAGGCGAACATCAACTCGGCCGCCGACTTCAACTACACGCCGTATGTCGTCGCGGCGCTCTTCTTCATCGCCTTGACGATTCCGCTGGCACGCTTCACCGACTGGCTCATCCTGCGCGAACGGCAGCGGCGGCAGGCGGGAGGCGTCGCGTGAGCGCGCCGGCCGGCGGCCTGGTCGTCGAGGGCGTGCGCAAGTCGTTCGGGAAGAACGAGGTGCTGGGTGGCATCGACCTCACGGTCGCCGAGCACGAGGTGGTGTGCCTGATCGGCGCTTCGGGGTCGGGCAAGTCGACGCTGCTTCGCTGCGTGAACCTGCTCGAGCCGATCGACGCCGGCCGGATCGTCGTGAACGGCGAGGAGATCACGGCCCCGCGGGTCGACGTGAACCGCGTGCGCCGCGGCATCGGGATCGTGTTCCAGGCGTTCAACCTGTTTCCGCACATGAGCGTCCTCGACAACGTCACGCTCGGCCCGCGCCGGGCGCTCGGCACGTCGAAGGCGAACGCCGAGGCGGTGGCGCGTGAGATGCTCGGGCAGTTCGGCCTGGCCGAGAAGGTGAACGACTATCCCGACCGGCTCTCCGGCGGACAGCAGCAGCGGGTGGCGATCGTGCGCGCTCTGGCGATGCGGCCGCGGCTGATGCTGCTCGACGAGGTGACGAGCGCGCTCGACCCGGAGCTGGTGGCGGAGGTGCTCGAGGTCGTCCGCGGCCTCGCCCGCGACGGCATGACGATGGTGATCGCGACGCACGAGATGGGCTTCGCCCGCGACATCGCGAACCGGGTCTGCTTCCTCGACGGCGGCGTGATCCTCGAGCAGGGCTCGCCGGAGCAGATCTTCAGCTCGCCCGCCGAGGAGCGCACCCAGCAGTTCCTGGCCCGGATCATCGCCGCGGGCCGTATGTGAGCGTTGAGATCCGCGAGGCGACCGGCGCGGACTGGCCGGCGATGTGGGCGTTCATGCGCGGCATCATCCGGGCGGGCGAGACGTTCTCGTGGGATACGGACACGGATGAGGCGACCGCGCGGCGGCAGTGGATGAACGCGCCGCCGGGACGGACGTTCGTGGCCGTCGCCGGCGACGGCACCGTGCTCGGCACCGCCGAGATGGGCCCGAACCACGGCGGCCCGGCCGCGCACGTCGCGAGCGCCGGCTTCATGGTCGACCCGCGTCACGCGGGCCAGGGCGTCGGCCGCCGCCTGGGGGAGCACGTGCTGGCCCAGGCCCGGGCCGACGGGTACCGGGCGATGCAGTTCAACGCAGTCGTCGAGTGCAACACGCCCGCCGTCACGCTGTGGCGGGCGCTCGGCTTCGAGGTGCTGGCGACGATCCCGGACGGCTTCCGCCACCCGGTCGAGGGCGACGTCGGCCTGCTGATCATGTACCGCCGCCTGTAATCGGGGTCAGACCCCGAACGGTGGCCGTGACGCTTTCGTTGCCCTTCCGTTCGGGGTCTGACCCCGCTTACGCCGCGCGGCGGCGCTCGTACCAGGTGCTGTAGCCGCCCTCCGAGGCCGTCGCGCTGCCGTCGCGGACCTCGACGATGCGGTCGGAGATGCGGTCGAGGAAGTAGCGGTCGTGCGAGACGAAGACCACGGTGCCGTCGAAGCCCTCGATGGCCGCCTCGAGCATCTCGACCGAGTCGATGTCGAGGTGGTTCGTCGGCTCGTCCAGCACCAGGCAGTTCGCGCCCGCGCGCATGAGCAGGAGAAGCTCGAGCCGCGTCCGCTCGCCGCCGGAGAGGTCGTTGATGTGCTGGCGGCACTGCTCGTACGTGAAGAGAACGCGCAGGAGCGCCGAGACGGCCTCCTCCTCGGTGCACGGCTTCTGCGCCCGCAGCGCGTCGACCGGCGTCTGCCGCGCGGGGACCGGCGCGTGCTCCTGCGGCAGGAAGCCGACCTCGATCGACGGCCCCACCCACATCTCGCCCTCGGTCGGCTCGATCTCGCCGACCAGGAGCTTCACGAGCACGGTCTTGCCCGAGCCGTTGTCCCCGATCACGCCGATCCGCTCGCCCCGGAACACGGTCAGATCGACGCCGATCAGCACCGGATCGGCGCCAAATGCCACCGACACGTCGCGCCACTCGGCGACCCGCTTCCCGCCGCGCACGCCGCTTCGCAGCCGAAGCGCGATCTTGCGCCGCTCGAGCACCGGCCGCTCGACCTTGTCCATGCGGTCGATCCGGCGCTGCGTGTTGCGGGCGCGGGTCGTGTGGCGGGGGTCGTCGATGATGCTCGCCCACTGCTTGTAGCGGCGGATCGCGTCCTCGAGCCGGGCGATCTCCTTCTGCTGCGCCTGCCATGCCGCCTGCTGCTGGTAGAGCTCGAGCTCGCGGGCGGCGTGGTACGACGAGTAGTTGCCCGGCCACATCCGCACGCGGCCGCGGTCGACCTCGGCGATCTCCCTGACCGTCTCGTCGAGCAGGTAGCGGTCGTGGGAGACCATGACGACCGATCCGGAGAACGCGCGCACGAGCTCCTCGACCCGGCTGCGCCGGTAGGCGTCGAGGTGCGTCTCCGGCTCGTCGAGCAGCAGCAGGTCGGGCTCCTGGGCCAGGCACGCCGCCAGCGCGACCAGCTTGCGCTTCCCGCCGGACAGCTCCTCCTGCGGGCGGGCCGACTCGGCCGGCGTCACACCCAGGTCGTCGAGGATGGAGCGCACCGTGCCCGAGAAGGTGTGCCCGTCGAGCCGGTCGAACTCGTCGAGCAGCCGCTGCTGGCGGTCGAGGGTGCGCTGCATGCGGCCCAGGTCGGCGGCGACGGCAGGGTCGCCGAGCGCCCCGGCGCAGGCCTCGAGCTCGGCCTCGACGCGGGCGATGTCCGGCCGAGCGCCGTGGCAGATCTCGGTCGGCGTGCGCGTGTCGGCGCCGACGAGTTGCGGCAGGTAGGCCGCGGTCATCCCGCGCCGGCGCACGGGCGGGTCGGAGTCGGGCTCGTCGAGCCCCGCCAGGATGCGCAGCAGCGTCGACTTGCCGGAACCGTTCTGGCCCACGACGCCGATCCGCGCGGCCTCGTCGACCTCGATGTCGAGGCCGTTCAGGACCGTGCGCGCGCCGAACGACTTCACGGCGCTCCGGAGCGAGATCAGGGTCGCCATCGCGCGGGTACTGTACCGGCGCGGTAGGGTGCCGCCCCGTGGAAAAGACGCGCATGGAGGCCTTCTCGGACGGGGTATTCGCGATCGCGATCACCCTGCTCGTCCTCGACCTGCACGTGCCCGAGGTGGGCGACGGCTCGCTCGCCCACGCCCTGGTGCGGCAATGGCCTGCGGACGCGAGCTACGCGGTCAGCTTCCTGACGATCGGGATCATCTGGATCAACCATCACGGCCTCATGCGCCATATCGAGCGCTGCGACCGGGTGCTGCTCTCGCTGAACATCTTCCTGCTGATGATGATCGCCGTCGTCCCCTACCCGACCGCGCTCATCTCGCACTACGCCCGCACCCCGAACGCCACGGCCGCCGCGGTCTACTACGGCGCGGTGATGGTGACGATGGCGCTGATCTTCAATGCTCTGTGGCACTACGCGATCCGCGCCGGTCTGCTCGTGCCCGGCGCGGACCCGCGCGACGTCTCCGGGATCACCCGCAGCTACCTGATCGGGCCGCTGCTCTACGGGACCGCGACGCTGCTCGCGTTCGGGAGCTCCGACGCCAGCCTGGTCATGTACGCGGCGATCGCGATCTTCTACCTCGCGTCGGCGACGCTGTGGGGCCGGCGCGCGTCCCAGCCGGCGGCCTAGGCGGCCGCGGCGAGCTCGACCTCGTCCTCGCCGTCCTCGCCGAGCACCGTGATCACGGCCTCGACGACGCGCGGGTCGAACTGGGTGCCGGAGCAGGCGCGGAGCTCGGCCTTGGCCTCGGCGGCGGTGAGCGCGGCCCGGTAGGGGCGATCGGTCGTCATCGCGTTCAGGGCGTCGCAGCAGCACACGATCCGGGCGACGAGCGGGATGTCCTCGCCGCGCAGGTGGTCGGGGTAGCCGGTGCCGTCGTAGCGCTCGTGGCAGGAGCGGACGAGGCGGCCGATCTCGGCCAGCGATCCGCCGACGCGGTCGAGGATGCGCTCGCCCTCGACGGTGTGCGTCTCGATCAGGCGGCGCTCCTCGGCCGTGAGCGGGCCGGGCTTCTGGATGATGGTCTTGGGGATGCGGATCTTGCCGACGTCGTGGAGCAGCGCGACGAACTCGGCGTCACGGCGGCCCCGGGCGTCGACCCCGAGCTCGTCAGCCACCGCGAGCACCAACTCGACGACGTCACGGCAGTGGGTGCCGGTGTAGCTGTCGTCGGCCTCGACCACGTCACCCAACAGGAACGCGGTTCCGCGATATGCGTGGCCGAGCTCGAGTGCCCGGTCGATGCCGACCTGCCGCTGGCGGGCAAAGACGCCGAGCAGGCCGATCAGAGGAAGGACGAGCAGGACTGCGGCGGGCCTGCCGACCGCCGCCATCGCGACCG
>DASUHM010000029.1 GCA_036273515.1 Gaiellales bacterium | reverse complement strand
CGGCGACCCGCTGATCCTCGTCGAAGACGGCAAGCCGAACAGCCGAAACCTCAAACGTCAACGCCTGCAGCTCGGGGAGGTGCTCAGCGAGGCGCGCCTCCAGCAAGTGACCCGGCTGGCCGACATCCAATGGGCGATCCTGGAGAGCTCCGGGCAGATCAGCATCATCCCGAAATGACCTGGAGCGCGATTGCTCAGACGGGGAGATCGGGCCTCAAAGGTCGACTCACGGGGGCCACCGTGGGCCGTGCCGAGCGGTAGGGTTCTCGCGCCGTTGCAACGCTGATCAGGGGGATCCTTAGCCGTGTGTGGGATTGTGGGACTCTTCGCGAAGACCGATGACGTCCAGGCTCGCCTGGGCGCGCATCTGGCATCCATGCTGTTGGAGATGAACGACCGCGGACCGGATTCGGCGGGCGTCGCGTTCTATCGCGAGCCGGCCCCGGCGGGTGGGTCGAAGCTGACCCTGCACCATCCCGACGTCGGGTACGACTGGGCGGGGCTCGCGGCCGAGGCGGCGGCGGAGTTCGGCGGTGAGCCGAGCGCCCACCGGCGGGACAACCACGCGGTCGTCGTGGTCGCCGCGCCGGCGGACGAGGCCGAGGCCTGGGTCGGCAGGACGCATCCCGAGGTGCGGCTGATGAGCGCCGGCAGCGTCATCGAGATCTACAAGGAGGTCGGCCTGCCGCGCGTGTTCGCGGAGCGCTTCGGGGTCGCGGAGCTCGACGGCAGCCACGCCCTCGGACACACGCGGATGGCGACCGAGAGCCGGGTCACGACCGACGGCTCGCACCCGTTCTCGACCGGGCTCGACCTGTGCCTCGTCCACAACGGCTCGCTCTCCAACCACAACCGCGTGCGCAAGGACCTCAAGCGCGAAGGCATCGCCTTCCGGACCGAGAACGACAGCGAGGTCGCGGCGGGCTATCTGATGTGGCGGATGCGCGAGGGCGCCACGCTCGACCAGGCGCTGGAGGGCTGCCTCGAGGACCTGGACGGCTTCTACACGTTCGCCGTCGGCACCGCGGACGGCTTCGCGGTGCTGCGCGACCCGATCGCCTGCAAGCCGGCGGTGCTCGCCGAGACCGACGAGTGGGTGGCGATGGCGTCCGAGTATCGGGCGATCGCCACGCTGCCCGGCGCCGAGGGGGCGCGCATCTGGGAGCCCGAGCCGGCAACCGTGTACTCGTGGGAGCGGGAGGGGGTGGCGGTGTGAGCGCCACGGCCGGCACCGTGGAGCGAGTCGATCTGGCGGCGACCGCCTTGCGCGACCTGAACCAGCGCCTGCACGACCAGGCCAAGGCGGCGGAGCCGATCGGCCACTGGCAGATCCTGAACCCCTCCGGGGCGCACGCGCTGGCGTGCGGGCTGGACGCGTCGATCGAGGTCGAGATCATGGGGCACGCCGGCTACTACTGCGCCGGCATGAACAAGCGGGCGACCGTGACCGTCCACGGCAACGCCGGCGTCGGCCTGGCCGAGAACATCATGTCCGGCGTCGTCCGGGTGACCGGCAACGCCAGCCAGGCGGCGGCCGCGACCGGCCGCGGCGGGTTGGTGGTCGTCGAGGGCGACGCATCGGCCCGCTGCGGGATCTCGCTGAAGGGCGCCGACATCGTCGTACGCGGCTCGGCCGGCCACATGAGCGCGTTCATGGCGCAGACCGGCCGGATGGTGGTGCTGGGCGATGCGGGCGACGCACTCGGTGACTCGATCTACGAGGCCCGCATCTACGTCCGCGGCTCGGTCAAGAGCCTGGGCGCCGACTGCGTCGAGAAGGAGCTGCGCGACGAGCATCGCGACGAGGTCGCCGAGCTTCTCGCCGCGGCCGGCGTAGACGGCGTCGACCCGGGCGAGTTCCGCCGCTACGGCTCCGCGCGCAAGCTCTACACCTTCCACGTCGACAACGCCGGGAGCTACTGATGAACGAGGCATTCCGCGACGGGCTGCGCGAGAGCGCCCTCTACGACCGCAACACGATCCACGAGATCCAGCGGGCCGCCCGCGAGGGCATCTACGACATCCGCGGGTTCGGCGCCAAGCGCGCGGTGCCGCACTTCGACGATCTGCTGTTCCTCGGCGCGAGCGTCTCCCGCTACCCGCTGGAGGGCTACCGAGAGCGCTGCGACACGAACGTCACGCTCGGGACGCGCTTCGCGAAGAAGCCGCTGCACCTGAAGATCCCGATCACGATCGCGGGCATGAGCTTCGGCGCACTGTCGGCGCCGGCCAAGGAGGCGCTCGGCCGCGGCGCGAGCGCCGCCGGGACGTCGACCACCACCGGCGACGGCGGGATGACGCCCGAGGAGCGCGGCCACTCCGACATGCTCGTCTACCAGCTGCTGCCCAGCCGCTACGGCATGAACCCCGACGACCTGCGGCGGGCCGACGCGATCGAGGTGGTCGTCGGCCAGGGCGCGAAGCCGGGCGGCGGCGGCATGCTGCTCGGCCACAAGATCTCCGACCGGGTGGCCGAGATGCGCAGCCTGCCGAAGGGGATCGACCAGCGCAGCGCCTGCCGGCACCCCGACTGGACGGGGCCGGACGACCTCGAGATCAAGATCGGCGAGCTGCGTGAGATCACCGACTGGGAGAAGCCGATCTTCATCAAGGTCGGCGCCACCCGCACCTACTACGACGTGCAGCTGGCGGTCAAGGCCGGCGCCGACGTGATCGTCCTCGACGGCATGCAGGGCGGGACGGCGGCGACGCAGGACGTGTTCATCGAGCACGTCGGCATCCCGACGCTGCCCGCCGTGGTGCAGGCGGTGAAGGCGCTGGAGGAGCTGGGCATGCACCGCGAGGTGCAGCTGATCGTGTCCGGCGGGATCCGCACCGGCGCCGACGTCGCGAAGGCCCTGGCGCTCGGCGCGGACGCCGTCTCGATCGGCGTCGCCGCCCTCATCGCCCTCGGCGATAACAGCCCGGATCTGGCCGAGGAGTACGCCAAGATCGGCACGGCCCCCGGCTTCTACGACGACTGGCAGGCGGGCCTCGACCCGGCCGGCATCTCGACGCAGGACGCCGACCTGGCCGCGCGGTTCGACCCGGTGATGGGCGGCCGCCGGCTCGCGAACTACCTGCGGGTTCTGACGCTCGAGGCGCAGACCCTGGCGCGGGCCTGCGGCAAGTCCCACGTCCACAACCTCGAGCCCGAGGACATGGTCGCGCTCACGATCGAGGCGTCCGCGATGACGGGGCTGCCGCTGGCCGGCTGCGACTTCGCCTTCACCCCGGAGTCGTTCGCGCGGGCGATGAGCAGCGCCGAGCGCGCCTAGGAGTCGTCGACGTCCTCGAGGACGTCCTCGATCATCTCCTCGAGCTCGAAGCTGCCGTGAGCCTTCGCGATGTGCTCCTGCGCCGCGACGACGGCCGATTCGGTGTCGGGGGTCACCAGCGTCCAGCTGCAGCCGGCCTCGACGCACGTCCAGCGCTTGGCCATCACCCCGCCTCGACGCCGACCACGAAGTCGATGGACGGGTCGAGGATCTGCTCGATCAGCGTCTCGTCGGGCGCGATTCCCATCTCCCGGCAGCGGTTGCGGTAGTGGCGCACCTTCATGTTCTGGTACTTGTCGAGGTCGAGGTCGGGAACGGCCTTCTGGTACTCGACGAGCCCGACGAGGTTGCCCCGGTAGGCGTCGAACACCTCGTGCACGGCGGCCTCGTAGGAGGGATCCTTCTCGAGCAGGATGCGGCAGGCCATCGTGCCGAATGTGATGTGACGGCCCTCGTCGGAGAGGATCAGCCGGAAGCCCCGGTTGAGCGCGGGGAACGCGTCCCACCGCTCGGTCGTGTCGATCACGATCTCGTACGAGGGCATCGTCAGCACGCCCTCGACGAACGCGTTGTACGCGGCCGAGAACTGCACGAACGCGCGCTCGACGTCGGCGTCCGTGCCGGAGTGCGTCGCCTCCATCAGCCGGCCGCCGTAATCCGGTAACGCCTCGTACATGACGTCGCGAACGGTGAACCGGCCGGTCGGGTCGACGGTCTTCCCGCGGACGAGAAAGTGCTGCGCCACCTCGTCCGGATCGAGCACCCCGACGACCTGCTCGTGCCAACGCATGAAGAACTCGGCGTGCTTGGCCTCCTCCATCAGGAAGGTCGAGAGGAACATCGTCCAGTCGAAGCGGCGCAGCCGGTGCGCTGCCGCCAGCATCGGCACGAGCTCGTCGGTGACGGCCTGCTCGCCGGCCAGGAACCGCACGGTCACTCCCAGCAGCCCCCTGCGCTGCTCGGGCGTGATCCGCTGCCAGTCGAGGGCGTCCTGGCCGAAGTCGATGTCCTCGACGCTCCACATCTTGCGGATCGCCTTCTCGTACTTGCGGTAGACGGGCCCCGCGATCATCTCCCGCGAAAAGTGGAACCGCGACGTGACGGTCGGGTCGCTGACGGCCATGGAACCTCCTGGGGGAATCTGCGGCAACGACGCGCGAGGGTATCACCGCTGCCTCTCGAGGTTCTGGCGGGGCGGCCGGGGTAGGGTGCCGGGCTATGCAGATGCGACAGCTGGGTGCGGGCGGCCCCGAGATCTCGGTGGTCGGCTTCGGCGCGTGGGAGGCCGGCGGCGTCCACTGGGGCCCGAACAGCTCCGACCAGGAGGTGACCGCGGCCATCCACGCGGGGCTCGACGCGGGCATGACGTGGGTCGACACGGCCGAGGTGTACGGGGACGGCGTGTCGGAGCAGATCGTCGGGCGTGCGCTTGCCGGGAGAGACGACGTGCTGGTGTTCACCAAGGTGGCGCCCGACGAGGGCAGCGGCCTGGCGGCCGGCCAGGTGCGGGGCGCGATCGACGCGTCGCTTCGGCGGCTGGGGCGGGATCACGTCGACCTCTACCAGGTGCACTGGCCGTCCGGCGACGTCGGGATCGAGGAGACGTGGGGCGCGATGGCCGACCTCGTCGCCGCCGGCAAGGCGCGGTGGATCGGGGTGTCGAACTTCGACCGGCCGCTGATCGAGCGCTGCCAGGCGATCCATCCGGTGGCGTCGGTGCAGAACGAGTTCTCGCGGCTGCACCAGGGCGACCGGGACGCGCTGCTGCCCTGGCTGGCCGCGCAGGGCATCGGCTACCTGGCCTACAGCCCGCTGGCCGCCGGCCGGTTGACCGGCGCCCTCGCGCACGACCACGCCTTCTCCGACGACGACTGGCGCAGCGGTCGCGGGGAGTACGCCTCGTGGCGGGACGAGGAGGATGGCGAGTGGGCCTTCGACCCGGAGCCGATGGCGCGGGCGGCGGCCCTGGTCGAGCGCATGCGGCCGCTGGCCGAGCAGCGCGGCGCGACGGTCGCCCAGCTGGCGCTTCGCTGGGCGCTCGAGCAGGCCGGCGTCACGGCCGTGATCGCCGGCAGCCGAAATCCCGCGCATGCCAGGGCCAACGCCGTGGCCGGGTCGCTGGCCGTGGACGCCCCGGCGCTGGCCCAGATCGACCACCCCTAGGTGGCCGAGGGCCTCGTCATCCGCCCCGAGCGAGAGGCCGACCATCCCGTGATCGCCGACGTGGTGCGCGCGGCGTTCGTCCACCAGCCCGGCGAGGTCGCGGCGTTCGCCGAGCGCATCCGCGCCTCGGAGCATTTCATCCCGGAGCTGGCGCTGGTGGCCGAGGACTCCTCCGGCGTGATCGCGCACGTGATGCTGAGCTGGGTGGGCATCGAGGGCGGATCGCGCTCCAGGATCCTCAACCTCACGCCGATGTCGGTCCGGCCGGACCGTCAACGGCAAGGCGTGGGGACACGGCTGATCCGGGACGCGCTCGGCCGCGCCGAGGCGGCCGGCGAGCCCGCCGTCATGGTCGAGGGGATCCCCGGCTACTACCCGCGCTTCGGCTTCGAGCCGGCGATCCCGCTCGGGTTCATCTCGCCCGATCCGAAGATCCCCGACGAGGCGTTCCTGATCAAGCGGCTCCCGGGATACACCCCGGACATCGCCGGGCGCATCGTCTACCCGGCCGCGTTCGCCGCGCTCACGGCCTAGCCGTCGGTGCTGACCGCGAGGCCGTTCTCGCGCATCGCCCGCCGGTAGCTCACCGCGACCGCATCGAACTTCAGGTGCAGCTCGGCCGCGAGATCGAACGGCACCTGCTCGGGTCGCTGGGACTCGACGATGCGCTTGTCCTGGTTGAAGATCGTGTCCTCGAACGACTGCAGCACCTCGATGGGCTGGTCGAAGTCGTAGTTGCGGGCCATGATCAGGAACCCGGCGCACTCGTTGGGGCTGATCGGCTGGGACGCGAAGAAGTAGACCATGCCCCGCTCACCGCCCCAGCCGAGCCGCAGCACGAGCGTGTAGGGCAGGTGCAGCTCGTAGCGGCTGCGGCGCATCGGCTGCTCGGCGGCGTCGTTCGCGAACACCGGGAAGTCGTCGGAGTTGGGCGCCTCGGGACGCACGATGGTGTAATGCAGCACGTGCCCGCGGGTCTCGACCTCGTGCGCCGGCACCACGGGCCGCTCGGGATCGCCCAGGAGGCCCGGGTGCACCCAGGGGAAGTGGCCGAAGTCGGTGAAGTTCTCGAGCTGGCGGGACGAGTCGGACGCCCAGCGGTACGGACCCGCGGGCACCGTCATCCAGCCGGGATCGTCGAGCTCGGGGATCTCCGGGAGCTCGTACCGGGGCGTGTCCATCGCCACCCAGATCAGGCCCAGCGCCTCGCGGCAGCTGTAGGCATCGATGCGGGCCTTGCTCGGCACCCTGGTCGGGTCGGCGAGCTGTGGGATGGCGGTGCACACGCCATCGGCGCGGTACTGCCAGCCGTGGTACGGGCAGACGATCCGGTCGCCCCGGGTCCAGCCCAGCGAGAGCGCGGTGCCACGGTGGATGCACAGATCCTTGACCGCATGCAGCCGACCCTCGCCGCCGCGCCAGACGACGACCGGCTCGCCGAGCAGCTTCGCCCCGAGCGGCGTGTCGCCGAGCTCGGAGGCGAACGCCACCGGGTGCCAGCAGCTCCGAAGCGCCTGCATGTCGGGCACCGCGGACGGCGGGTTGGCGACGATCTCGGTCATGCCGCTCCGAGGATATGCGATGGGGCGGGTACGGTTCTGACGTGGTCACCAAGCCGCATTCCGAGCGCCACCGGCCGGCCGCAACGCGGCACGAGCCGGCGGCGCCGCCGCGGCCTTCAAGTCGCGCGGACGCTGGGCGGAATACTTGATCAGTCAACGACGTTCTGGTGAGGGATGACGCTCCCAAAGAAGATCGGCTTCCTCTCGTTCGGCGCCTGGCATCCGGCCGGCGGCCTCACGAATACCGCGAGCGATGCGCTCCTGCAGACCGTCGAGCTGGCCGTTGCGGCCGAGGAGATCGGCATCGACGGCGCATTCGTGCGCGTGCACCACTTCGCCCGCCAGCTCGCCTCGCCGTTCCCGCTGCTCGCCGCGATCGGCGTCAGAACCGAGCGCATCGAGATCGGCACCGGCGTCATCGACATGCGCTACGAGAACCCGCTCTACATGGCCGAGGACGCCGGAGCGGCCGATCTGCTGGCAGGCGGCCGGCTCCAGCTCGGTATCAGCCGTGGCTCGCCCGAGCCGGCCTGGCACGGCGCCGAGGCGTTCGGGTACACGCTCGACCACGACCAGGCGCGCGAGAAGACGGCCCTGTTCCGCGCGGCGATCGCCGGGGCGGGCGTCGTCCGGGCCGACGCGGGCGGCCGGCCCGGCGACGCGATGCTGGCCGTCCAGCCGCAGTCGCCCGGCCTCGCCGATCGCATCTGGTGGGGCTCGGGCACCCGCCAGAGTGCCGTCCGGACGGGCGAGCAGGGCATGAACCTGATGAGCTCGACGCTCCTCCTGGAGGACACGCAGGTGCCGTTCGACCAGCTCCAGGCCGAGCAGATCTCCCTGTTCCGCGAGGCCTGGGCGAAGGCGGGCCACGAGCGCGAGCCGCGCGTGTCGGTCAGCCGCAGCGTCATGCCGATCACGTCCGACCTCGACCGCCGCCTGTTCGGGGACGACGCGAACGAGGATCAGGTGGGGTGGCTGGACGGTGCCATCAGCCGGTTCGGCCGCAGCTACACCGGGGAGCCCGACCGGATTGCCGAAGAGCTCGCGCAAGACGCCGCCGTCCAGGCCGCCGACACCATCCTGCTCACGGTGCCGAGCCAGCTCGGGGTCGACTACAACGCGGCGATGCTCGACACGATCGCTCGCGAGATCGCGCCGGCGATCGGCTGGAGCCCCAACCTGCCGACGACGCGTCTCTCGTGAGGAAGAAGGTCGCGACGGCGCCCGCCGTCCCGGCCACCACGAGGACACCCCACAGCTCCAGGAGCAGATCGACCACGCGGCCGAGCGCGGTGACGGGGTCGGCGAGCGAGGAGGGGATGGTGAGCACCTGCGCCGTCGTGACAGCCTTCGCGGTCGAGAACCTCACCCGTCGACGACGAGGCCCTGGAGCGGCCCGAGCAGCCGCGCCGAGCGACGGGAGACGTGGTCGAGCCGCATCAGCCGGTGGGTGAGCGGCAGGCCGTTCCGGCGGCGGTCGAGCTGTTCCTCGGCGACCGGGCGCCACTGCCCGTCGATCACGTCGGCGGGATCGCCGTCGACCTCGGCCGGTGTCGACTCGAGATGCTCCGCCCACAGCGCGAGCCGGGTCGCGCGGGCCAGGCCGGCGTCATGGGTGACGACGTTCATCTCCGTGTCGTTGAAGAGGGAGTGGTCGTTGAGGTTCGCCGAACCGACCGTCAGCCAGCGGTCGTCCACGATCCCGACCTTGGCATGCACGTAGATCGCATCGCTCGCCGACCCGGCGCGCGCGAAGAGGCAGCAGGCGAGCATCCGTCCCGCGCCGTCGTCGGCCTCGATCAGCTCGCCGAGCGCACCGCGCGTGTCGTCGGCGCCGCCCTTGGGCCGCGCGGGCAGCAGGAGCACGATCCGGAACCTGTCGTCCGGCGGGTGGCGCAGCTTGTCGGCCAGCACGTCGACGATCTCGGGTGACCACAGGTACTGGGTCTCCAGGTAGGCAAACCGCTCCGCCGACCGCAGCGCGCGGAGATACGACTCGAGGATCCCGAAGCTTCCGTGCGAGGCCCCGGCATAGATGCGCTCGGGCACCGTCCGAGCCAGCTGGGCGGTGACCTCCCCGGCGGGCGCCGGCGGCGGCGTGTCGGGCAGCCGCTCCCCGGTGACGGCGTGCCAGCGCATGTCGAAGTGCGCCGCGACGTCGGCGACGAGGGGGCCGCGGGTGCGGGTCGTGACGTCGTGCCAGCCGAGCGCGGCGCGCGCCGGGTGGCGCTGGGAGTCGCGCCGGTCGCCGGCCAGCGACGTCAGGTCGATGCCGCCGACGTAGGCGATCTCGCCGTCGATCACGATCGTCTTCTCGTGGTGGCAGTGAAGCGGCCGCTCGTGGTCGTCGAGCGCGCAGTGGATCGGTCCGGCCCGGCGCAGCTCGTCGCGCACGGCCCGCGCCAGGCGCCGGGCCGGCGTGAACACCGGGATCGGCGCACCGGCCCAGAGCAGGACGCGGACGTCGACACGCTCCGCGGCGGCGGCGAGCAGGTCGCGCACCACGACGGGCGTCTCCCCCTCCTCCAGCACGAAGTCCGGCGACACGAACCACCCGGTCAGGTGGACGAACGAGCGCGCCGCGCGGATGTCGGCGACGATGCGCGGGAAGGCCGTCTCGCCGTCGATCAGCACCTCGACGGCGTTCCCCGCCCGCGGGGGTGGGGCGTCGCCGGCCCACCCGCCCGGTGGAGCGTCCAGGGCCTCCGAGCCGATCCGCTCGAGCCGCCTCGTGTGATGGCGGCAGACGGTGGAGGCGATCACGTCGCCCGCCGACCGATCGAGCCGGAGGAGCAGGTCGTCCATCCTCGCCATCGCCGGGTCCATTCCACCGGGCTCGACGCGCGAAACCGAGGTATGAACCGCCGCCCGTGGGGTAGGGACGCGCGCAGGGGAGGTGGTCCCGGGTGAGACGCGCGGTGTACTGGGAGTGGGAGTCGGTCGAGGAGCGTTCCGGGGACGGGGCGGTCACGTCGGTGCAGCGCGCCCGCTTCGGGCGGCCGGTGGTGTCGTTCTCGGACGAGGGGGCGCGGCAGCTCTCGACCGCCTACTGGCGGGAGGTCGAGCGCTCGACCCACATGCTGGTCCGAGCGGCCGACTCGGCGAGCGGCGTCTCGCTGCGGGCACTTGGACGCGGCCCGGCTCTGCTGCGCTTCGGGCCTGCGCAGATCACCGCCACTCCGACGGCGGTCGTTTGCGGCCATGCGATCGTCAGCGGCCTCCTGGCCCGCAAGCCTGCCGGGGAGATCCGGTTCGAGCAGTGGGCGCAGGACGACGGGGTGCTCGTCGTCTCGGCGATCTCCGGTTTTCATCCGACGCTGGCCGCCCGTCCCGGGATGCCGGCCTTCACGGGTGAGCTCTACAAGCGGGTCCAGTCCCGTCTGCACGTCCTGGTCGGCAGGCGCTACTTCGCGTGCCTCGTGGGGGAGGGGCGAGCGTGAACGTCGCGGTCTTCGGGGCGACCGGCACGGTCGGGCGTGCCCTGGTGGAGCGGCTTCGCGGCGACCACGAGGTCGTGGCGGTGTCGCGCCGGCGACGCCCGGACGAGCCGGGCGTGCGCTGGGTGGGGGCGGACGTCGGGAATCCGACGGCCGTCCGTGACGCGGTCGACGGCATGGACGTCGTCTACTACCTCGTGCACTCGCTGGGCACCTTGGACTTCGCCGAGCGTGACCGCCGCGGCGCGGCGATCATCGCGCGCGCGGCCGAGGGCGCGGGCGTCGACCAGATCGTCTATCTCGGCGGGCTCGCGCCGGACGACGCCGAGCTCTCGGAGCACCTGCGCAGCCGGCGCGAGACCGAGGACATCCTGCGCTCGGGCCGGGTGCCGGTGACGGCGATCGGCTCCGCGGTCGTGGTCGGTCGAGGGAGCGCCGCATTCGAGACGATCGTGGCCCTCGTCGACCGTCTGCCGGCGATGGTGTGCCCGCGCTGGGTGTCCACGCCGACGCAGCCGATCGCGCTGGACGACATCGTGGGCTACCTCGCCGCGATGTGCGGGCTCGACGTCGCCCTGGATCAGAGCTACCAGGCCGGCGGTCCGGAGGTGCTGACGTACCGCGCGATGATCGAGCAGATCGCCCGCATCCGCGGCCGCCGTCCGCGCATCGTCGAGATACCGGTGCTCTCCCCGCGCCTGTCCGCGTACTGGCTCGAGATCGTCACGCCGGTCAACGCGGCCACCGCCCGGCCGTTGATCGACGGCCTTCGCGTCCCGACCGTCGTCACCGACTCCCGCCTCCACGATCTGGTGCCGCAGGACCTGACGCCGTTCGCCCGGGCTGCGGAAGCCGCGCTCGCCGACCGGTAGCGCCGGGGCCCGCAGTCAGGCTGTCCGGCGGGCGGGATGACGGTTGCGCTGCCGGCGGTGCCAGACGGCGTGCCCCGCGAGCCCGATCACGACGCCGACGAGGCCGACGATCCCCAGTGCGACGATCGCGCTCTTCGCGGTGCTGCCGATGATGTAGGCCGCCATCCCCACGCTCACCACCCAGCCGATCCCTCCGGCGGCATTGCAGATGAAGAACCTGCGCCAGGGCATCCGGTTCATTCCGGCCAGCCATGGCACCACGAACCGCGCCACCGGCAGCCACCGGGCGACGACGACCGCGGCCGAGCCGTGGTCGTCGAGGAAGTCGTCGACGTCCTCCAGCCACTGCTCACGCTTGCGCCGCCCGATGCTGCCCACCGTCCAGATCCGCCGGCCGAATGTCCGCCCGCAGAGGTACCCGAGGTTGTCGCCGAGGATCGCGGCGGCGATCGCCACGAGCAGGACGGCAACGATCCAGAGCGACCCGGTGGACGCCGCGATCGACGCCACCATGATGCTCGACTCGCCGGGAATGGGCAGCCCGGCCGACTCGCCGAACACGAGCGCGAAGAGGAGCCCGTAGCCGACCGGCCCGCTGACCGACGTGAAGGAAAGGCCGAACATGGCCAGGTGTTACCCCGGAACCAGTCGCACTAGATGATTGATCGGTGAGTCCGTGATGTCCAAGGTGCAAGCTCACGGGCTTGCACCGGCTGGGCTGCGGACCGAGCAGCGCAAGGACGCAGGGAGCGGTCATACCGGGTTGTATGGGCGCGACCGAGAAGCCGTCAAGGGCAGATGCCCTTGACGGCGGTCGGAGGCGTCTGCGATCACGCAGACGCGGAGGCGCGATGCGACGGTTCGCAGCCAAAGCGCCACCAACGCGCCGCTTGACCACCCGCCGTCCGTGCGTCCAGGCGCGCGGGACTTACCGGTCAATCATCTTGGCCCAGGCCTGCTCGGTCAGAGCGGCATTCTGGAGCGTCCACGCCGGCCGGTCCCGGCGCTCTTGTTCGTGGCCCTTCGTGCCGTGCCGAATGGCTTCTGCAGCCACCGGCCCAGCCGGCCCGGAGCCGTGCCCGCCGCCTGCTGCCCGGTGCCGATGGTCCGATCGACGCCGCGCTGCGGCCAGATCGAGAGCCGCGGGGCGAGAAACGCCAGCACCAGGAGCACGATGCAGATCACGATCACTGCGGCGATCAACATCCGATCCCTCCTCCTCGGTCGAGAGCCCGCAGGGCGTCATTACCCGTCCTCGCACTGTTGTCACGCGCGGACCAGTGCGATAGGGTGTCTGACATCAGACAGCATCTCGTCAGACATGGTCGCAATCGGTGAAGTCGTTCGACGCGACCCGCACGCCGTTCTTCGTGATCCCGTTCGACGACGGCCGCGGCATTCGACTGGTCGGACAGCTCGATCTGTCCACGGTCAGGGTGCTGCTGGCGGCGCTCGATACGCTGCCGGTCGGCGTCCTCGACCTCGCGGAGCTCTCGTTCATGGATGCAAGTGGATTGCATGCGCTCGAGCAGTACGCCGGCACGCTGAACGGGTCGGCGCCGCTCGTGCTCGAGAACCTCTCCCCGCCGGTCCGCCGGCTGTTCGAGATCACGGGGGCGGACCACGACCCCGATCTCGAGCTTCGGAGCGGCGGCGCCGATGGCTGACGTCGTCTCGCTCGGCGACCGCCTGAAGACACGGCGAGCCGAGCTTGGCCTCAGCCAGGCACAGGCTGCCAGGGAGCTCGACGTCGCCCGCACCGCCTATCGGCTGTGGGAGATGGAGGCAGCCAAGCCGTCGCCCGATCGCTGGCGATTGATCTCACGCTGGCTGGGGGTGTCCGTGACGACGATGCTCCTGGCCGACGAGCTGATCTCGGCAGAGGAGGCGACCGCGAGCACCGTCACCGAAGTGCGTTTCGGGCGGTCGGGTGCGGACTGGGACCACGCGAGCGCCGCCAGGGAGGGCGACTTCTTCCTCCAGGGCCGCGGGCTCATCCAGGACGGCGTGGCGTCGGGCTCGATCACGGCGGAGCAGGCCGACGAGCTCAGCCTCGTGCTCGACCGCCTGGAGCAGGAACGGCGGGCGGCTCCCACCATGCAGTGGGCGCCCGGAGAGCTGCGAAAGGCGTTCCCCGCCTCCGCGCGAACGCCCCGGGCGGCGCGAGACGCCGTCTCGCTGATGGCCGGCGACCTCCCCACGGAGGCGCTCGAGACGGCTCGGCTGCTGACGAGCGAGCTGGTCACGAACAGCGTCGTGCACGGCCCGCCGGCAACCGTGGGGGTGTTCATCGGCGTCGGGCGCGATCGCATCCGCATCGAGATCTCGGACGAGGCCGACGCCCCGCCGCGACCCGCCCCGCCGGGCCGGGACGGTGGCTACGGCCTGACGCTGGTCGAGGCGCTCGCCAGCCGCTGGGATACAAGCCGGGACGGGAACGGCAACGTCACGTGGTTCGAGCTCGACCTGCCCGCGCCGGGCGCCTGACGGCTCGACACATTTGACACGTTCCCGCCGGTGGGGGACACTCCCCGAAGGGTTGAACCTCGTCCTACGCAGGGAGGCGGAGATGCGACGGTTCGGATGGGTTTCGGTGGCCGCGCTCGTCGTGGTGTGCGCGGCGTCTTCGGCGAGCGCCACGACGAAGCCGACATTGCGCCAGGTGGTGGCGCAGCACCTGAAAGCGAAGTGGCTGTCGCAGGGTGTGAACGCCTGGCTGAACCCGCCGCGCGCGCCATCGCAGGGGCCGAACGCCGCGGTCCGGTCGGTCAGCATCGGGTCGAACGTCGATGCGGCGGACGTGAACGAAGACCTGCTCGCCGGACAGAGCGAGACGGCGATCGCGGCATCCGCGTCGGGCCGGGTCGTCGCCGCGTGGAATGACGCGACCGGATTCGCGTTCCTGCAGGGCAACCGGCTGCAGGCGTCGCTCACCGGCGTCGGATACTCCGCCGACGGCGGGCGCTCGTTCACCGACCTGGTGGGCCTGCGTAACCCGAATCCCGACCAGCAGTGGTCGGGCGATCCGGCCGTCGTCTCGATCGACGGTGGCGCGCACTTCATCGTCGGGTCGCTGTTCTTCCCCTCGCTCCAGGCATGCAACGACGGCAAGCCGGCGCAGCTGACGGTCGCGGTCGAGGTGCTGACGCCCACCGCGAACGGCGTCACCATGGGAAAGCCGGTCGTCGTCAGCTCGGCGGGCAACGTCTGCGCGCTCTTCACCAGCTCGCACCCACCGAACAACATCGCGGTCCTCGACAAGGACTTCCTGGCGTGGGACAGGACGACGCGCACGCTGGCCGTGTCGTTCACGCGCTTCTTCATCACCGGCAACCACAGCGGCCAGGGCGAGATCGACGTCGCCCGCGCGCACGTCCCGGCGGCCGCGGAGCAGTTGCGGAGCAGCAACTTCCGCACGGTCAACGTGTGGGCCGAGGAGCAGAACGACGAGAACTCGGGCGCCTACCCGGCAGTCGCGCCGGGCGGCGGCACGTACGTTGCGTGGGAGCGCAACATCGACTCGGAACTGTTCAACGGCGATCCGCACATCTACGAGCATCTCGCGTTCATCCCGGCGGACGCCAATGCGCCCGCGCGGGGCGGGCACAACAACCCGGTCGTGGTCACGCTGGGCCAGGTCAACGCCACTCCCGTCGGCGGCGTGCGCTCGCTGAACGGCACGTTGATCGCCGGCTACAACCGCGGGCTGGGGAACGACTTCCCGCGGGTCGCGTGGAACCGCGCCAAGGACCGGGTCGACGTGGCCTGGAACGACGGCAGCCTGCATCCGCTCGGCGACATCTGGGTGCGGGCGTACACGCCTGACCTGGGCGGCTCGAGCGTGATCGGCCGCGCGAACGACGCGTCCGACTTCGCGCTGCACTTCCTGCCCGCCCTGTCGGTGCGCTCGAACGGACGTATCTGCACGTCGTGGTACGACCGCAGCCGGTTCGGGCCGGACTCGGCGCACACGGACTACGTCGGCGAATGCCGGTCTAGCCCGCGCCTACCCGGCGCCGACTTCACCATCAGCAGCGGCGCGACCGACTGGACGAACACGTCGAGCCTGATCACGCCGAACTTCGGCGACTACACCGATCAGACGAGCGTCGGCCTGACCACGTACTACACGTGGTCCGACGGCCGGCTGGGCGTGCCGCAGCCGTTCACCGACGAGCGCTGAGGGGCGCGGCGAGGTCCGGGGCCGCTCCGGCGGCCCCGGGGCCTCGCCGAGCG
>DASUHM010000028.1 GCA_036273515.1 Gaiellales bacterium | reverse complement strand
TCGACCCGGTCGAGATACTCGTCGTCGATCACGGCCACGATCGCCGAAGAGCCGGGCGGCAGCCAGTCGTTGTCGTCGACGGCCGACTCGATCTTCTTCTCGTCGTGATGCTTGGCGATCTTCCCGGCGGCCGCACCGATGCCGGCGCCGACGGCCGTGGCGGCCAGCAGCGGCGGCGCGAACAGGCCGACCACCAGGCCGGCGACGCCGCCCAGCGTGGCACCGCGTCCGACCTGCATGCCGCCGTGCTCGTCGACGTCCACCTTCCCCTCGGACTCACGGGTGAGGACGACGGATGCGATCACCGCGAAGTCGTCGAGCTCCTTGAGCGCCCTGTAGTCCGCCTTGGCGCCAGCGGTGTTGTTGCCGTATGCCGCCACGTACAGCAGCAGGTTCCGGTTCCTGTAGGCCATGTTCGCTCCTCTCGAATTGCGCCCGCGAGGTCGAGAACCTACGACGACGTCCCGGTCGTGCCATCGTCCGGACCGGGTGACCGTTCAGCGCGGCGCGTACTCGAAGCGCGGGAACGGCCAGTCGCGCTCGAGCCACTCGGTGACGGCACGGTGGAGCGGCACGTCGAGCTCGGCGCGGTCGGCGCGCACCCAGGAGCTCACGGCGGCGACGTCCGGCTCGCCCTTGAGCGGGTAGATGTAGAGGCAGCCGATCACGTCGCCGTCCCCCGGCTCGCGGACCGTGTAGGTGAACCCGCGCCGCTCGGCGAAGTCGCGCGCGTGCCGCTCGAGATCGGCGCGGTTCTCCTCGACGGTCATCTCGTGCGGCCACTTGCCGCCGACGAAGCCCGGCGTGGCCCGGATGTGCTCCATCGACGACGTCCACGCCGCGTAGTCGCTCGCGTTGTGCTCGGGGCCGAGCGGCTCGAGCTCCATGCCGGGCGCGGCGAGGCTGCGCGGCGGCTCGAAGTCTGCGGGGACGAAATCGACGTCGGTCACGGCGCCACGTTAGTCCATGGGGACGCGGGCGCAGCGCGCGCCCGCGTCCCCGCGGGGTCACATCGAGACGTTCTCGAGGTTCAGCTCGAGCGTCGGGTTGATCGTCGAGCCGACGACGTTCTTCGTCGACAGGTAGTTGAGCGTCTCGTAGTGGGCGAAGATCAGCGGCACGTCGTCGAAGACGATCTGCCGCAGCTGCGTGTAGAGCTGCTGGCGCTTCGCCTGGTCGGTCTCCCGCGCCGCCTGGTCGATCAGCTTGTCCACGGCGGGGTTGGAGTACTGGCACGCGTTGATCGGCGCGCCGGTCTTCAGCACCAGGGAGTAGAAGTTGTCCGGGTCGATCGTCCGCTCCTGGTAGGCCGACGTGATCTGGTAGGTGCCCTTGCTGAAGTGGTCGAACCAGACCGAGACGTCGACCTGCTGGATCTGCATGTTGATCCCGATCTTCTTCAGCTGCTGCTGGACGACCTCGCCGGTCTTCAGGAGCTCGGGGTACTGCGGCAGCCCCAGGTAGGTGACCGAGACCCCGTTCTCGAGGCCGGCCTCCTTCATCTTCGCCTTGGCCTTGTCGAGGTCGGGCCCCGACTTGTACGGATCCTGGTTGTCGTACCAGATCGACCCGGTCGGAACCTCCTCGGAGCCCGTCTGGCCGGCGCCGAAGTAGGCGACGGTGCGGATCTCGTTGCGGTCGAGCGCCCAGGCCACCGCCTGGCGCAGCGCCTTGTTGTTGAAGGGCGGCGCCTTCACGTTCATCGCGAGGTAGTCGGGGATCCCCGCCAGCGCCGAGGTGACGTAGTGGAAGCGCGGGTCGGTGCGCAGGGTCGTCAGCTGCTGGAGCGGGATCGCATCCACCCAGTCGAGCTGGCCGGATGCGAGCGAGTCGATGCGGCTCTGGTCGACCGGCAGGAAGTGGAACTGGACCCCGTCCAGGAACGGATGCCCCTTGCGGAAGTAGCCGGGGAAGCGCTTCAGGGTGACATGGTCGCCCTGCACCCATTCGACGAACTGGAACGCGCCCGTCCCGACCGGATTCCGGGCCGGGTCCTTGCCGCCCTCGATCGCCTTCTGGTTCACGATCTCGCCGTTGTTGGAGAGGTTGGTCAGGAACGGGCCGAACGGGGTCTTGAGGTGGAACACGACCTGGGTCGGGCTTGCCACCTCGACCGCCGCGATCGGCGTGTAGAGCGGCGCATAGCCGCTCGCCGTCTTCGGGTTCAGGATGCGCTCGAACGTGTACTTCACGTCCGCGGCGGTGAACTTCTCGCCGTTGTGGAAGGTCGCGTTCGGCACGAGGTCGAACACCCAGGTCTTCGCGTCCTGCTGCGTCCACTTCGTCGCGAGCTCGCCGTAGAACTTCTGGTCGGGCCCGATGTCGATCAGCTTGTTGAAGATGTTGTCGTACACCTGCGCGCCGGTGTAGATCTGCGACACCGCCGGGTCGAGGCTGTCGGGCTCGCCGGTGAGCGCGGCCTGGAGCGTGCCGCCGCGCTTCTGCGCCACCGACGCGGATGTCGTCGTCGTGCCGGCCGCACCGCCGCCGCATGCGGCCAGGATGCCGCCGAGCGCCGATGCCCCGACCGCCGCTGCGCTCAGCCGCCCGCCTCTGGAGAGCAGCTGCCGGCGCGTGATCTCGCCGGAGAGGAATCTGCGCGCAAGCGCGTCCGCTTCCCTCCGCTCGGAATCGGATGTCATGTCACGGTCCCTTCTGGTTTGGGGTGACTGCGGGCGCCATTCAGTGCTGGCCCAAGAACTCGAGCAGCGCCTGGTTGAACTCCTGCGGGTGCTCCCAGCAGCACGCGTGGCCGCCGCGCGTGGTTCCCCACGCGGCCCCGGGCACCAGCTCGTGCAGCTGCTTCGACAGGCTCACCGGGATGAGGATGTCCTCCTCGCCCGCGAGCACGAGCGCGGGGGTACGCAGGGAGCCGATCCGGTCGCGCGTGTCGTGGGTGCGGATCGAGTCGAGCTGCGCCAGGTAGGCCTCGACCGGCATCGCCATCGTGGCCATCTCGCCCTCGAACTCCCGAAGCTCTTCCTCACGCTCCTCGAAGAACGGCACCGTGAACGCCCACAGCGTGACGTCGCGCATGATGAACGGCACGCCGTTCACCGGGGCCATGTCCGCCCACATCGAGAACATCCGCCCGCAGAACGGCCCCGGCGCCGCATACGTGCAGGCGAACGTGACCGAGCGCAGGTCGTCGGGGTAGGCGAGCGCGAACTCCTGGGCGATCATGCCGCCCATCGAGACGCCGACCATGTCGACGTTCGTGATGTCGAGGCCGGCCATGAGCGCCTTCGTGTCTTCCGCGAACTGGCGGGTCGTGTACGGGCCGGCGGGCGCCGAGCTCGAGCCGACACCGCGGTTGTCGAACCGCAGCACCCGGTAGCCGGCACCGAGCAGGTCGTCCATCTGCAGCACCCAGGTCTCGAGGTCGTCGGCGAGGCCGTTGACCAGGACGACGGTGCGCTCGCCGTCGCCTTCCAGCCGGTAGTTGATGTCGATGCCGTTGACGGATGCGGTCGGCATTCACGCTCCTTTCGGTTGAATTTCCTGTGCCGTCACGTGACAGCTCGCCAGGTGGTCGGGGGTGAACGCCGTCATCGCCGGCGCCTCGGTGCGGCAGCGGTCGACGGCGAGCGGGCAGCGGGGGTGGAAGTGGCAGCCGGGCGGCGGCGCGAGCGGGCTCGGGATCTCGCCCCGCACCACCGCGACGTCGCGGCGGCGGCCCGGGTCGGGCTGGGGGATGGCGGCAAGGACGGTGCGCGTGTACGGGTGCTTGGGCCGCGTCAGCACCTCGTCGGCGGGGCCCGACTCGACGATCCGGCCGAGGTACATGACCGCCACCCGGTCGGCGATGTGCTCGACGACCGCCATGTCGTGGGTGATGAACACGAGCGTGAGCCCGAGGTCGCGCTGCAGCTCGCAGATCAGGTTCAGGATCTGGGCCTGCACGAGCACGTCGAGGGCCGAGACCGGCTCGTCGGCGATGATCAGCTCCGGGTGCAGGGCGAGCGCCGCGGCGATCGCGACCCGCTGGCGCTGTCCGCCCGAGAGCTCGTGCGGGCGCGACCGGGCGTGCCGCTGCGACAGGCCGACGCTGTCCAGCAGCTCGGCGACGCGGCGCGCGCGCGCCGGCGGGTCGCCGACGCGGAACGCGTCGAGCGGCTCGCGCACGGTGCGCTCGACCGGCCAGCGCGGGTCGAGCGAGCTGTAGGGGTTCTGGAAGATCGGCTGCACCCGGCGGCGGAAGGCCGCCCGCCGGTCGCCGTCGGTGTTCGCGATGTCGTCGCCGTCGAAGTGCACGGTGCCCGCGGTGGGCTTCAGCATTCCGAGCAGGCACCGGCCGAGCGTCGTCTTGCCGGAGCCCGACTCGCCCACCAGGGCCAGCACCTGGCCGCGCTCGACCTCGAGGTCGACCTCGTCGACGGCGCGCAGCACCGCGGATCGGCGCAGCAGGCCGCCGCCGATGCGGAAGTGCCGCGAGAGGGAGCGGGCCTGGATCAGCGGCGTGGCGGCGGCGCTCATGCGGGCTCCCGCTGGGCGGCGTACCAGCACGCCGTGGCATGGCCCGGCTCGCTCAGCACCGGCGGAGGAACGGCCTCGCAGACCTCCATCCGCACCGGGCAACGCGGCGCGAAGCGGCAACCGGGCGGTGGATCGGCCAGGTCGGGGACGCCGCCCGCGGCCACCGGCAGCGCGCCGCGGGCGGCGGCCCGGGTGGGCAGGGCGGCCAGGAGCGCCTTCGTGTACGGGTGCTGCGGGGCGGCGAAGATGCGCTCGACCGGCGCCACCTCCATCAGCTGCCCGGCGTAGAGGACGCCGGCCCGGTCGCACAGCTCGGCCACGACGCCGAGGTCGTGCGCGATCAGCACCACGGTGGTGCGGTGGCGGTCGCGCAGCTCGCGGATGAGGCCGAGGATCTGGGCCTGGATGGTCACGTCGAGGGCGGTCGTGGGCTCGTCGGCGATCAGGAGCGCCGGCTCGTTGGCGAGCGCCGTCGCGATCACGACCCGCTGCTGCATGCCGCCGCTCAGGCGGTGGGGCGGGTCGCGGTACCGCTGTGCGGCCGCCGGAATGCCGACCTCGCCGAGCAGCCGGACGGCCTGGTCGCGGGCCGCGCGCCGGGTGACGGGCCGGTGGGCCCTGATCGTCTCGGCCACTTGCTCGCCGACCGGGTATGCCGGATCGAGCGCCGCCCGCGGGTCCTGGAACACCATGCTGATGCGGTCGCCACGCAGCTTGCGGCGGTCGGCCTCGGTGCGCGTGAGCACGTCCTCGCCCTCGAAGCGGATGGCGCCGTGCACGGATGCCGCCGCCGGCAAGAGCCCCATGACGGCCATCGCGAGCGTCGTCTTGCCGCAGCCGGATTCGCCCACGAGACCGAAGATCTCGCCCTCGCTCACCTCGAGCGACACGTCCTTCACGGCCGACACCGGCCCGAAGTCGACCGAGACGCCGTCGAGCGCGAGCAGCGGGCTGCTCACCGGCTCACCCCGTGCGGGTCGAAGTGCGCCCGCATCCCGTCGCCGATCAGGATGAAGCCGAGCACCGCGATCGCGATCGCGAGGCCGGGGAAGATGTCCGCCCACGGCGCCTGCTGCAGCACCTGGTAGCCGTCGGCCAGCATGAGCCCGAGCGACGGCGTCGGCGGCTGCGCCCCGAGGCCGAGGAACGAGAGCGCCGCCTCGATTTGGATCGCAAAGCCCATGAGCACGCTCGCCTGGACGAGCGACGGGCCCAGCGAGTTGGGCAGGACGTGGCGCACCATGACGCCCATGCGCGAGACGCCCCGGGCGCCGGCGCCGGCGACGTACTCCTCGTTCACGACCCGCAGCACCGAGCTGCGCACCACCCGGGCCATGATCGGCAGGTAGATCACGGCGATCGCGAACAGCGCGACCCAGGTGCCGGGGCCGATGACCGAGATGAGCGAGAGCGCCAGCAGCAGCGCGGGCAGCGCGAGCAGGAGGTCGACGGGGCGCATCAGCAGCGAGTCGAGGGGGCCGCCGAAGTAGCCCGCGATGAGCCCCAGCGGGATGCCGACGGCCAGCGCCAGGAGCACCGAGCCGATGGCGACCGCGAGCGACACCCGGTAGGCGAACAGCACGCGCGAGAACACGTCGCGGCCGAGCGCATCCGACCCGAAGGGGTGCGAGAGGTCGGGGCCGGCCAGGATCCGGCTGGGATCGATCGCGTTCGGATCGTGCGGCGCGAGCACGGGCGCGAGGAGCGCGATCAGGATGAGCGTGACGAGGATCGCCGCCCCGGCCCGTGTGCGGCGATTGCCGCGGACCGTCACCGAGCGCACCGCGGTCGCGACGGCGCTCATCGCTCCACGACCTCGTCGATGCGCGGGTCGAGCCAGCCGTAGAGCAGGTCGGTGGCCAGGTTGACGAGGATGAACATCGTCGCGATCACGAGCACCGAGCCCTGCACGACGGTGTAGTTGCGCTGGTTGATCGCCGTGACCGTGAGCCGGCCGACGCCGGGCAGGCCGAAGAGCGTCTCGATCACGATCGCGCCGCCGAGCAGGACGCCGAACTGGATGCCGACGACCGTGACGATCGGCACCGAGGCGTTTCGCAGGGCGTGGCGGAACACGATCGCCCGTTCCGGCAGCCCCTTCGCCCGCAGGAAGGTCACGAACGGGGCGCCGAGGGTCTCCTCCATCGTCCCGCGCGTTGTGCGGAGGATGTAGGCGGCCTCGCCGACGGCCAGCGTCAGCACGGGCAGCGCCATGTAGCGCAGGTTCGCGACCGGATCCGATGTGAACGGGACGTACCCGGACGGGGGCAGCCACTCGAGGGTCGCCGCGAACAGGAGCACGAGCAGCGTGCCGAGCCAGAAATCGGGGATGCTGACGCCCGCGATGACGAAGCCGTCGGTCAGCCGTCGCACCGGGCCGCGGCCGGTCGCCGCCAGCACGCCGAGCGGCAGGCCGACCGCCAGGGCGAGCGCCATCGCGAGCAGCGTCAGCTCGAGCGTGACCGGCAGCGCCTCGCCGAGCAGCTGCGAGAGCGGGGCGTGGCTGATGTAGTCCCGGCCCAGGTCGCCGTGCAGCAGGGCGCCCATCCAGGCGATGTACTGCGTCGGCAGCGGCTCGTCGAGATGCAGCTGATGGCGGATCGTGGCCACGTTCGCCGGAGTCGCCCGGAAGCCGAGCATCGTGCGCACCGGGTCGCCGGGGACGAGCCTGATCAGCAGGAACACGAACAGGCTCATCGCGAGCAGCGTCGGGATGGTCAGCAGCAGCCGTTCCAGGGCGTAGCGGGTGCGCGCGCTCATGTGCGCACCCGCCCGAGCAGCTTGCGAATCGCATCCTCGGTGAGCGAGAAGTGCTCGCCCGCGAGGTCGGCGGCATTCTGCGGCCGTCGCTCGACGATCGCGCGGACGAGCTCGTCGTGCTGTCCGATCGCACGCTCGCGGATGCTGGTCGAATACGGCTCCGCCTCGAAGCCGAGGCTGACCTGCGCGCGCAGGTGGCGGCTGAGGTTCGCCAGCAGCGCGTTGCGCGTCGCCCGCGCGATCGCCGCGTGCAGCTCGCTGTCGGCCACCCGCGACTTCTCGCGGTCGGAGCCGGCATCGCGGTAGCGGTCGCGGGCGGCCTCGATCTCGGCCGCATGATCCTCGTCCAGCCGTTCGGCCGCCGTGCGGGCGATCTGCTGCTCGACCAGCCGGCGCAGGTCGAACAGGAGCTCGAAGTGCTCCCAGTTGGGCGCGAGCGTCCGCTCGACCATCTCGGCCGTGCCGGGACCCCAGTCCGCCTGCACGACCGCGCCGCCGTTGCGGCCGCGGTGGATCTTCACGTAGCCCGTCGCCGCGAGCCGGTGCAGCGCCTCCCGCACCGTGCTTCGGCTGACGCCCAGCATCGCCGCGAGCTCGCGCTCGGCGGGCAGGCGCTGGCCGGGCACGAACTCGCCGAGCGCGATCGCGGTCACGAGCCGCTCGGCGATCTGCTCGGCCGCGTTCTGCAGCCGCAGCGGGCTGAAGGGGAGGCCGTCGCCGTCGCTGCCGATCCCCCCGATCATGTCCGCGCTCCCCACGAGTCGAGGAAGCGCGCCAGGACGCGGGCGCCGGCCACGATGCTCGCAAGCTCGACCCGCTCGTCGGCCGCGTGCATGTTCTCCACCCGCGGCCCGTAGCAGACCGCCGGGATGCCGAGCTGGTTGCGGTAGAAGCGCGCGTCGGTCGTGCCGGCCGTCCCGGTCACGGTCGGTGCTTCTCCGTGCACCGACCGGTGCGCGGCGGCCAGCGCGACCACGAGTGGATCGGCGGCATCGAGGTCGTAGCCCTCGGCGCGGAAGCCGTTCCACCGTACCGCCGGAGGCCGCGGCGCCGATGCGCGCGCGCCGGCGCGCCCGACGGCGGTCTCGACGCGCGCCATGGCATCGGCGATCGGCATCGAGGGCGGGAATCCGATGCGGCAGCCGACGCGGGCCGTGTCCGGGATGGTCGACTGCCAGTGCCCGGCCGCGAGCGTGCCGATGTTCAGGCTGTGGTGCACCGGGCCGGGCGGGTCGTTCAGCTCGTCCTCGAGGGCGCGCAGCTCCTCGATGACGGCGAACGCGGAGGACAGCGCTCCCATCGACGGCCCGGCCGCGAGCGCGTGGCCGGCCGCCGCGAACACCTCGACCTCGCACCAGAGCACGCCGATCCCGCTCGTCAGGATGCACAGGTCGGTGGGCTCGACGATGACGGCCGCATCTCCCACGATGCCGGCGCGGATCGACGCCAGGGTGCCGTTGCCGCTGCGCTCCTCCTCGATCGCGCCGACGAGCGCGATCGACGTCGACCCGGCGTCGGGATCGACCGACAGGAGCGCCTCGAGGGCCAGCGTGGCCATCGCCAGGCCGGCCTTCATGTCGCCCGCACCGCGCCCCGTCATCCAGCCGTCGCGCACATGGGGGACGAACGGCGGGGACGACCACAGCCGCTCGTCGCCGGCCGGGACGACGTCCAGGTGGCCGTTCAGGAGGAGGGTGCCCGGGCCACCGGGGCCGAGCCGGCCGGCGACGATGCTGCGATCCGTGTACACCGATGGCCCCGTCCCGGCGGCGGGATCGCGCTCGATCCCGTCCGGGTACGGCACCCGCTCGACCGCGAGCCCGATCCGCTCGAGCTCGGCCGCAAGCACGCACTCGGCGCCCGTCTCGTCTCCGGGCAGGCTGCGCTCGCGCACGAGGGATTCCAGGAACGCGAAGGCCCGCTCGCTGAGACGCTCGACCGCCGCGTCGATGCGCTCCTCCCGTAAATGGGGCATAGGATGGGCCATTTCGCCGAACCTATCATGTCCGGGGACCCCGCGGTGGGACGCTCAGTCCTCCGGCTTGGCCGCCCCATACGCATAGGGCGTGCAGCTTGTGATGCGATGGCCCTCGTAGCGGTGCATGTCGATCGTCACGTCCCAGCGCCGCCTCTCGTGCGGTGGCACTGACACGTAGACGTGCATGGAGTTCACGCCCTCGCCCATCCCCGCGAATGTGTACCTGGGCTCGATCGCGAAGCTGCGCGCCACCGACAGCTCACGTTGCTCAGCGTGGGGGGACGCTCGAACTCGTACAAGACTGCGGCGAGCACGCCGACGGCGATGACGGCAGCCGCTGCCGCGACGATGCGCCGAGGTGGCGTGGCGAAGGCGCGCACGGTGTCGAGCCTACGGGACGTCGCGGTCGTGCTCACGCATCGCGTCGCGCACTGCTTTGCGAACCACCCGGTAGAGCGCCCAGACGATCGTGGCCAGGATCGCGACTACGAAGAACAGCAGGATGATGTCGGGAGCGCCCCACGGGAACGGCATGTCTCGATCGTAAGGCCGCCCGGATGACCTGGCGAGAGATGAGCGCTAGGCCCGCAGTCGCTGTCCCAGGCCGACGAGCCCGATGACGGCGACGAGGACGCCGGCCAGCGGCGAGCCGGCAAGCACGGCCACCAGCACCCCGACGGCGACGATCGCCGCGCCGGTGACAACCACCCTGACCAGCATCGTGTCTCCCACGGCATGCGAGCGTACACCGCCCCGCCGATGCCGACCCCGCCAAAGGGGTCAGACCCCATTTTTGGCGGGTGGTCTGACGCGAGTGTGGGCCGACCGCGCCGTCACGGGTGTGCGGAGCATGCCGCGCTCCTCGGCTGACGGTGGTGGTCGGCACGCGGTAGGCGTTCTCGGCACTTGGGGCTCAACCGCAACGCGCCTTCCGAGCGTGTCGCGTCAAGAAGGATCGGGGACGGGGCGGGAACGGCGTGTCGTATATGGGTCATGCGCACGCTGACTGCGCTTCTGATGGTCGCGCCGATCGGTTGTAGCTGCGGCGGCGCGGCCACACCCGCGAAGGCTCCTGCAACGAGCACAACGGTCTCGTCGGCGGGCGTTCGCGTCGTCGTGCCCGCGGAGTGGCGGAGTGTCGAACCGGCCCGAGACCAACCGGTGACCGATCCGACGACGCTGTTGGTCGTCGGCACCGATGGTGTTCGCGCGGAGCCTTCGCAGTGCCAGATCGCGTCCTATCGTGTCCCTTCCCACGGGGCGGTCGTCGTCGTTGTGGGCTGGGCGCGTAGCGAATGGCCGGGGACACGGGGGCGTGGGCCATTGGCACATCTCACGAGCGTGAAAACGCCATCGTTCGAGTGCTTCTCAGGCCGCGGGGCCGTCGCTCAGGTGCGGCTCCGCCGGACGGCGTACCAGGTAAACGTGATGGTGGGCGACAGGGCCTCCAAGCGCCGGATAGCCGAGGCGCTTGCGGTTGCGCGCTCGTTCGACGTCGCTCGCGTCGGCCGAAGACCCTGATGGTTGATGCGAGAATGCGCCTGGTAGGAATCGAACCTACGGCCTTGCGCTCCGGAGGCGCACGCTCTATCCCCTGAGCTACAGGCGCGTCGTGGAGGGCGATTCTACCGGCTGTCAGCCGTCGTACGGCGGCAGGGCGAGCGCGCGCTCGAAGGCGGCGCGGTCGTGCACCGGCTCGCCGTGCGAGATGATCACGTGCGCGAACGGCAGCTCGAGCATCGCCCGCAGCGCCGGCAGCGCCCGCTCGGAGTGCCACGGCGTGCCCCAGACGCGCAGCTCGCCGTCCCGCTCGGTCAGCGCGTCGGCGAAGAGCAGCGCCCTCGCGCCGGGAGCCCAGAGCGGCGTCTCGTTGCGCCCGCGGCCGTCGTAGAGCGCGACCAGCCCGCCGGGCAGCTCGCTGCCGGGCTCGATCCCCTCGATCGCGGTCTCGGGAACGTCGTCCGGCCAGAAGAGAGACGGCCCGTAGGGGTGCACGCCGTAGCGGCGCACGAAGAGGTCGACGTCGCGCACGTGGTCAGGCTTCAGGATCGCGGCCACGCTCGGCGGCCGCGCGTCCAGCCGCGCCCACACCTCCGCGCCGTCCTCGCCGGGATCCATGGCGTCGATGACCGCCACGACCCCGCCCGACTCGACCCAGGTGGACGTGACGGCGGGCGCCCAGCCGGCGTCGGCATTCCAGGCGGGATGGTCAACCCGCCACACCCACAGACCCTCCGCCACATCGACGATCTCGGTGCCCATCGGTCGCATCATCGCAAAGCCTGCGCGTCGGATAGGCTGGCGCGCGTGGAGCTCCAAAGCCGCGTGTTCGAGCTCGAATACCACGAGCCGTTCGTCATCTCCCGCAGCTCGGATACGAGCTCCGAGGTCGTCCAGGTGGCCATCCGCCACGGCGATCTCGTCGGCTACGGGGAGGGCGCGCCGGACAACCACTACGACGAGTCGGTCGAGAGCGCGATGCGCTTCGTCGGCCAGGTCGAGCCGCTGCTCGGCGACGACCCGCTCGCGATCGAGGCGATCCTCGGCCGCATGGCCGAGATTCCCGGTGAGATGGCCGCGAAGTGCGCCGTCGACGGCGCGCTCCACGATCTGCTGGGGAAGGTGTGCGGGCAGCCGCTCTGGCGCATCCTCGGGCTCGAGCCGACGCCGCCGCCGACCAGCTACACGATCTCGATCGACTCGGTCGAGGGGACGGCCCGGCGGGCGGCCGCGGCCTCGGCGTACCACGCGCTCAAGATCAAGGTGGGCGGCCCGGCCGACCTCGAGCGCGTCCGCACCGTGCGCGCCCAGGCGCCGGACTCGCTGATCCGCGTCGACGCGAACGAGGCCTGGTCGGTGCACTCGACCATCGAGCTCGTCCCCGAGCTGGATTCCCTCGGTGTCGAGCTGATCGAACAGCCGCTGCCGGCGAAGGAGCGCTCCGGCTACTGCCGCCTGCACGACAGCTCGCTCTCGATCCCGATCGTGCTCGACGAGAGCTGTCACACGCTCCCCGACGTCGCGAGGTGCGGCGAGATCGCCGACGGCGTGAACATCAAGCTGACGAAGTCGGGCGGGATCCGCGAGGCGGTGCGGATGATCCACGCGGCCCGCGCCCTCGGCCTCAAGGTGATGATCGGCTGCATGAACGAGTCGACGCTCGGCATCGCCCAGGCCGCCCAGATCTCGCCCCTTGTCGACGTCGTCGACCTCGACGGCCACCTCCTGAACAAGAACGACAGCCACACCGGCCTCGGCCTCGTCGACGGCCGGGTCGTCCCCGGTGACGGGCCCGGCCTGGGCGTGACGCCGGTGGAGCCCTGGCCGTGAGCGAGAAGCGTTACGCCGTCCTCGCCGAGGGATGCTTCGACGAGGACGCGAAGACCGCGACCGGCGTCATGCGCTACGCCGAGGCGCCCACCGTCGCCGTCGTCGACTCGACCAAGGCCGGCACGTCGGCGTCCGAGCACGTGCCGGGGCTCGAGTCCGATGTGCCGGTCGTCGCCGACGTCGACGCGGCAATGCCGCTCGGCCCGACGACGCTCCTGGTCGGCGTCGCGCCGGCGGGCGGGCACCTGCCGGCGTCGTTCCGGCGCAGCATCCTGCGCTCCATCGAGCTCGGCCTCGACGTCGAGAGCGGCCTGCACGAGTTCCTCTCCGACGACGCCGAGATCGCGGGCGCCGCGGCCGCGAAGGGCGTCTCCGTGCGCGACCTGCGCAGGGTGCCGGACGACCTCGACGTGCCCACCGGCGCGAACCTCGACACGAAGGCCCACATCGTGCTCACGGTCGGGTCGGACTGCGCGCTCGGCAAGATGACGGTCTGCCTCGAGCTCGACCGCGAGACGCGCCGGCGCGGCCACGCCTCGGTGTTCGTGCCCACCGGGCAGACCGGGATCGCCATCGCCGGGTGGGGGATCGCCGTCGACCAGGTCGTCTCCGACTTCGTCGCCGGCGCGGCCGAGCAGCTCGTGGTCGACGGCCACGCCCGCGGCGGCGACGGCGCCATCCTCTGGATCGAGGGCCAGGGCTCGCTCAACCACCCGTACTACTCCGGCGTCACGCTCGGCCTGCTGCACGGCTCGGCGCCGCACGCGATGGTGTTCGTGCACGAGCCCGGGCGCCACCTGATCGAGGGCGACCCGCGCTACCCGATCCGCGGACTGGCCGAGCTGATCGACGACCAGATCCGGATGGCCCGGCACGTGCGGCCCGCGCCCGTGGTCGCGGTGGCGCTGAAGACGAACAGGATGGACGAGGAGTCCGCCCGGGCCGCCATCGCCCAGACCGAGCGCGACACGGGGCTCGTCGCCGACGACCCGGTGCGGTTCGGCGCGGGGCGGATCCTCGAGGCCGTGCTCTCGTCCCGCTGAGCTCTCCCGGGTAGTATCCCGCTCCGGTGCGCGACCCCCGACTGACCACCCTGGCGGACCTGCTGTGCCGCTACTCGCTCGAGGTCGGCGAGGGCGACACCGTCCTGATCGACGGCCCGGCCCTGGCCCAGCCGCTGTTCGTCGAGGTCGTCCGCAAGGTCACCGAGCTCGGCGGCCACCCGATGGTGCGGCCGCGGCTCGAGCGCGCCCAGGCGGCGTTCCTGGCCGACGCGAGCGACGAGCAGCTGCGCACCGTCACGAAGCTCGACCGCATCGAGGTCGAGGCGCCGACCCGTGCGCTCAGCGTGTGGGGCCAGCGCAACAACCGGTTCCTGAGCGGCATCGATCCCGACCGCCAGGCGATCCGCTCGGCGGCCACCCGCGAGCTCTTCGAGCGCTTCTTCGAGCGCGAGGCCAAGGGCGAGGTGCGCTGGTGCGGCACCGCGTTCCCGTGCGACGCCGCCGCGCAGGAGGCGGGGATGTCGCTGACCGAGTGGGAGGACTTCGTCTACTCCGCCGGCCACCTCGAGGATCCCGACCCGATCGCCTTCTGGCGGGCCCAGTCGGAGCGCCAGGAGCGGATCGCGAAGCGGCTCGAGCAGGTGCGCCGGCTGCGCATCGTCGGCGAGGACACCGACCTCACCATCGACGTCTCCGACCGCAGGTGGATGAATGCCGACGGCCATCAGAACTTCCCCGACGGCGAGGTCTACACGAGCCCGATCGAGGCGGCCACGCAGGGCCACATCGCGTTCAGCCTGGACGCGCCCTACAACGGCAACGACGTCGCCGGCGTGCGGCTGTGGTTCGACCAGGGCAAGGTCGTCCGCGAGGAGGCGACGAAGGGCCGCCGCTTCCTCAGCCAGATGCTCGACATGGACGAGGGCGCCCGCTACCTGGGCGAGGTCGCCTTCGGCATGAACGAGGAGATCCGCACGGGCACGCGCGACACGCTCTTCGACGAGAAGATCGGCGGCACGTGCCACGTCGCCCTCGGCATGGCGTTCCCCGAGGCCGGCGGCAGCAACCGCTCCGGCCTCCACTGGGACATGGTCTGCGACCTGCGCTCGGGCGGCGAGGTGCACGCCGACGGCGAGGTCATCTACCGCGACGGGCAGTTCCTGTGACCGACCCGCGCGTGCGCCGGCTGGCCGACGTCGTCGTCAACTACTCGACGGGGGTCAAGGAGGGCGACGTCGTCCAGATCCAGGGCCCGGAGCTGGCCGAGCCGCTGATCGTCGAGATCGTCAAGGCGGCGGTCGCCGCGGGCGGGATCCCGCATGTGCGCGCGTCTGTGCAGGGCGTCGACGAGGCCTATCTCGCCGCCGCCGGCGACGACCAGCTCGACCACCTGCCGGCCTACGTGCTCGAGGAGATGGACGCGATCGACGCGCGCATCGCGATCATCGGCGCATGGAACACGCGCGAGCTCTCCGGGATCGACCCGGGCAAGCTGGCCCGCCGGTCGCGCGCGGCCCAGCCGGTGATGGGCCGGTTCATGGAGCGCTCCGCCGCCGGCGACCTGCGCTGGTGCGTGACCGCCTACCCCTGCGACGCCTTCGCCCAGGACGCCGACATGTCGCTCGACGCCTACGCGGACTTCGTCTACCAGGCCGGCTGGCTACACCTGGAGGACCCGGCGTCGGCCTGGCGGACGTACGCGGCCAAGCTGCGGGCGCTGGCCGACAAGATGACCGCGGTGAAGACGCTGCGCGTCGTCGCCGACGGCACCGACATGACCGTGGGCGTCGCCGGCCGCTCGTGGATCGCGTCGCGGGGCGAGCGCAACTTCCCGGACGGCGAGATCTTCACCGGCCCGCTCGAGTCCGAGACGAACGGCGAGGTGCGCTTCTCGTTCCCGGCGGTCATGGGCGGCCGCGAGGTGCAGGACGTGCGCCTGCGCTTCGAGAACGGCCGGGTGGTGCATTCCGAGGCGGCGGCCGGCGGGGACTACCTCGAGCAGATGCTCGGCATGGACGACGGCGCCTCGATCCTGGGCGAGTTCGCGATCGGCACGAATTACCTGGTCACCGAGTTCACCCGCCAGATCCTGTTCGACGAGAAGATCGGCGGCACGTGCCACATGGCGCTCGGGGCCGGCTATCCCGATACCGGCAGCGTCAACCGCTCCGGCCTGCACTGGGACATGGTGTGCGACCTGCGCTCCGGCGGCGAGATCCACGCCGACGGCGAGGTCATCTACCGCGACGGCGCGTTCCTGCCGTCGTTCTTCGGCGAAGAGCTCGCCGTCCCCGCCGCCTGATCGCGGACGAGCCAGGCCATCCTGGCGACGTGCGCCATGAACGGCAGGTCGTGCACGCGCAGCACCGAGACGCCGAGGTAGGCCGCGACGGCGACGACGGCCGCCGTACCCTCCAGCGACGCGTCGTCGAGCCCGAGCGGCTCGGCGGTCACCTCCTTGTGCGACGGCGCGAGCAGGAGCGGATAGCCGAGCCCGGCCAGCCGCGGGAGCTCGGCCAGCGTGCGCAGGTCGGTGGCCGTGTCCTTGCCGAAGCCGAGGCCGGGATCGACCAGGATGGCGGCCGAGTCGACTCCGGCTGACCTGGCCGCTTCCGCGCGCGTGACGAGGAACTCCGCGATCTCGTCGACCGTGACGGCGTGGCGGGCGGTCTGCACCTGCTTCGGCTCGAGCGAGAGGTGGGTGACGACGAGCCCCGCGCCGTGCGCGGCGATCGTCGCCGCCATCTCGGGGTCCGTGAGGCCGGTGTGGTCGTTCACGATGTCCGCGCCCGCGCGCAGGGCCGCATCGGCGACGCGCGCGCGATAGGTGTCGATCGAGATCGGGACGTCGACCTGCGCCCGGAGGGCAGACACGACCCCCTCGACACGGGCGATCTCCTCGTCCTCGCCGAGGACGCGTCCCGGCTGGGCGGTCATCCCGCCGACGTCGACGATCCCGGCGCCGGCGCGGACGATCTCGACGCCCCGGGCGATGGCCGCCTCGGGTACCGCCGTGGCGCCGCGGTCGTAGAACGAGTCCGGCGTGACGTTGACGATGCCCATCATGCACGGCGGGCCGTCGAACGGGAGGCTGCGGTGGGCGAGGCGGAGGGTCATGCGGCGGTGGTCGGCGAGGTCATCGCGCCACCCTAACCCGCTCCGAAAGCCGTGTCCGAAAGAGCGAGAACATCGATCCTTGACAACCGAACACCTGTTCGCTACCATCATCGAACACATGTTCGCCTCACTCGACATCCGCCGCCTCCTGGCCCTCATCGCGGCCAGCGCGGTCGTCCTCGCGTTCGTCATGAGCTATGCCGCGCCGAGCAGCAGCGGCGCCTCGCACCCGCGCCATCACGCGGTGCGGGCGGGGGAGACGCTCTGGGCGATCGCGCTGCACGCATACCCGTCGTCCGACCCGCGCGACGCGGTGTACCGGATCGAGCAGGCCAACGACCTGCACGACGCCGGCATCGTCGCCGGCCAGGAGCTGGTGCTTCCGTGAGCGCACTGCCCCACATCGGCCTCGCTCCGGCGCCCGCCGCGAACGTGGTCTCGCTGGCCGAGTGGCGCGAAGCCCGGCGGTCGCCGGCCGAGGCAGACGTGCCCTCGCCGGCGCCGCTGCGGCTGCTCCGGCTGGTCGTCGACGGCGACGAGCCGCCTCCGTTCAGCCTCGACGTGTTCCTGCGCCGCGCCCGTGCGGTGATGGGCGATCCGGCCGACGAGCGGTCGTTCGACCCGTTCCGCGACGCCGAGCCGGCCTGATCAGGTCGACGATCGGGCGCCGCGGCCGGGCGTCATCGCGGCGGCGACGATCATCATGATCGCCATCGGCAGCGTGAGGATTCCCATCCCGATCGCGATCACGCTGAACCCCGTGATCGCGATCGCGGTGGCCCATCCGACGATCAGGCCGACGCGGGTTCCGCGGGCGCAGTAGAGGTGGAGGCCGAGCCAGCCGAGCGCGGCGATCGCGACCAGGACGCCGATGATGACCAAAACCCACTCGCCGTTCATCTCGACGAGCGTCGCGGTCGTGTGCTCGGCGTGGGACGTGCAGTGGCCGCCGGAGGTACACGAACCCGTGTCGCTCTCGACCGAGTAGAGCGGGGCGAGATATGCGACCGCGACCAACGCCGCGCTCCACGCCACCGCGGCCGTGGAGAGCACAAACGGGAGCGGCAGTCGCCTCATGAGTCGAGGATACGCGGCGGTCGTTGTCCGGTCGAGGCCACCGTTCGGGAGAATCCCCGACGCGCGGCACCGGGTCGGCACCTACCTTCGGATCGTCGCCCCGATCACCGAGGAGGTACGCCATGCACGCCACATCGACCAGTTCCGGTATTGCCGACGCGATCGGCCGCCACGCGGTCTCGATCGCCGCGTGCGGGGCGCTCGTCTGCGCGCTCTCGCCGATCCTGGGGCTCTTCCGGGCCGGGCTCTGGCCCGTCGTCTTCAACGCCACGATGCCGGTCGGCATCGTCCTGACGGCCGTTGCCCTGTGGACGACGCGCGGCCGGCCGATGCACCGCCTGCGCCCGGTCGCCCTCGCCGCCCTCATGGGGCTGGCCACGTGGACGCTCATGTTCGTCGGCGTGTTCCTGGCGCTGCTGTTCGCCTAGGCACGCGCCCGCGGACAGGGCGCCTCGCGCCTCCGACAGGTGGGTACGGGACCCGCTCGTGCTCCGGTCTGCGGCGTTCGGAAATCACGTCCTGTTCGACTTCCGCCGTCGCGGGCTCGCCTACCTGGTGAGCCTGCACGCCCCCGTACCGTGACGGCCATCCGCAGGAGTACGACAACGCCGCGACGATCCGCCCGCTTACGGTGTTGGTCAGGCACCTGCGGCCGGCCTCGCAACTGATCATGCCGCCGGCGGGACCGCCGTCTGGGTCACCAACCCGGGTGCCGGCACGATCGATGGCATCGACCCCACGACAAGTCGGGCGCTGCCACCCATCCCCATGGGCAACGATCCGCTCGCGATCGCAGCCGGACCGACCGGCCTCTGGGTCACCGGCGGCACGGAAGGAACCATGACCCGCATCGGACAGCCCCGCTGACCGGCGTGAGCGCCCGACCGGCCACCCGTACAATCACGCGATGGACCTGAGCGTGCTCTTCCTGGGGACGGCCGCCTCGGCGCCGACGGCGCGGCGGGGCCTGCCCGCGTCGCTCGTGCGGCGCGGGGGAGACCGCATCCTGATCGACTGCGGCGAGGGCACCCAGCGGCAGATGCTGCGCTCGGGCGCCGGGCTCGTCGACGTCGAGGAGATCCTGCTCACGCACTGCCACGCCGACCACTTCCTCGGCCTGCCCGGCCTGCTGAAGACGTTCGGCCTGCGCGGCCGCGAGACGCCGCTCCGGCTGTACGGCCCCGCCGGGCTGGTCGCACTCCTGGCGACGATGCACCCGGTGATCGGGCGGCTGCCGTTCCCGCTCGAGCGCGATGAGCTGCAGCCCGGCGACGAGCTCCCGCGCGACGGCTACCGGATCGCCGCGTTCGAGACCGACCACGGCGTCCGCAGCCTGGGCTACGCCCTGGTGGAGGACGAGCGCCCGGGCCGCTTCGACCTCGACGCCGCCCGCCGGCTCGGCGTCCCCGAGGGCCCGATGTTCGGCAGGCTCCAGCACGGCGAGTCGGTGACGCTCGACTCCGGGGAGACGATCGCCGCGAGCGACGTCGTCGGCCCGTCGCGCCCCGGTCGCCGGATCGTCTTCTCGGGCGACACCCGCCCGTGCCGGCCGCTGTTCGACGCCGCGGTCGGCGCCGACCTGCTCATCCACGAGGCCACGTTCACCGAGGAGGAGCGCGAGCGCGCCGCCGAGACCGGCCACACGACGGCGAAGCAGGCCGCGCAGCTCGCCCGCGACGCGGGCGTGCACCTGCTCGCGCTCACCCACATCTCCACCCGCTACCTCGGCCGCGAGATCGCCGCCGAGGCGCGGGCCCAGTTCGCCGAGACCGTCGTCCCGCGCGACTTCGACTCGATCGACCTGCCGCTGCCCGAGCGCGGCCGCCCGACGCTCGTCCGTGAGGGCGACCGGCCGACCGCGCCGCCGGCGCCCGAGCCGGCCCCCGCCGGGTGACGGTCGACTTCGATCCGCTCGCCGCCGACTACGACCGGCTGCGGCCGGCCGGCCGGGCATGGGAGGAGCTCTCGGAGCGGACGCTTGCCGTCCTCGGCGACTTTCGCCGGCTGGTCGACGTCGGCTGCGGGACGGGGCGGTTCGCCGCGTTCGCGAAGGCTCGGCGCGGCGGCCGGGTGTGGGGGGTCGATCCGGCGCCCGAGATGCTGCGCCGTGCCCGCGCGCGGCCGGACGCCGGCGGCATCGGCTGGAAGCAGGCGGGGGCGGAGCGGCTCCCGTTCACCGAGGGCTGGTTCGACGCCGCCCACATGCACCTCGTCGTGCACATGCTTCCCGACCGTGCGGACGCACTCGCCGAGATCGCCCGCGTGCTCATGCCCGATGGCCGGATCGCAATCGCGACGTTCGCGATGGAGCACTTCGAGCGGTTCTTCCTGAACCCGTACTTCCCGTCCATCGCGACCATCGACGGCGCCCGCTTCCCCGACCCGGCGATCCTGACGGGCGAGCTGGGGGACGCGGGCTTCCGGGACGCGGCCGTCGAGCGCATCGGCCAGCCGATCAGCGCCGAGCCGGGCGAGGTGCTCGAGCGCGTGCGCGGCCGCTACATCTCGACGCTTCACCTCCTGCCGCCGGCCGAGTACGCCGACGGCCTCGCCCGGCTCGAGCACGACGTCGCCGCGGGCCGCGGCACGTTCGCCTACTCGCTCGAGTGGGCGCTCGTCTCGGCCACCCGTGAATGACGGGGTCAGACCCGTGTATTCAGGTGCCCAGGATCTCGCGCATCCCGGCCGCGAACGCGGCCCCGCCGCCGTTGGCGGGGTGGCGCACGTAGGTGGCGCCCTCGCCGAGCACGGATTCGGCGATCCGGCCCACGGCGACCACGGTCCGCGGCCGCACCAGCTCGATCAGGCGGCGGGCGAAGGCGGCGCCGGCCTCCACCTCGGCGACCCCCGGCCGCCGGTTCGAGAGCGGCTCGCCGGGCCGGTGGGGGTGGGTCGGCACGGTGTTCCACAGGATCACCCGCCGCTCGGCCCCGAGCTCGTCCAGCACCCGGTGCACGATCGTGCCCGACGGCTCGCTCCAGCGGCGCGCGCTACAGCTCGGCCGGTAGGGCTCGCCCCAGCGGGCCAGGTCGCGCTCCGATGTGAACGCGATGCCCGACCAGCGCATGCCCTGGTAGCCGGCCGCCTCTCCGAGCGCGACGACGTCGGCGCCGGCCCGCTCGGCCAGGTACGCGCGGAGGTTGCCGAGCCGCACCCCGGGAGCGCCGGCCACGTCGTCGGGGCCGGCCTCGGCATACTGGTTGAACGTCGCCCCGATGCGGACGCGGGCGAGGTCGGCGAGCAGGTCGTCCACGGCCGAAACGCTACCGGCGTCGGGACGATCCGTCCGCGCCTGCTGGTATGGTCTCTGCGGCGCCGCGAGCGGTGCCACGGCCGAAAAGCCACCTTTAAGTCCGCGCCCAGTGAGGCCGGGAAGGAGTTGCATGTCGACCACAGAGGCCGAACGCGTGCTGCTGAACGAGGACGACCTCCAGCGCACGCTCCGTCGCATCGCCCACGAGATCGTCGAGGGCCATCCCGACATCTCGGCCCTCGCGCTCGTCGGGATCTACACCCGCGGCGTCACCATCGCCCAGCGCCTGCGCGCGCTGATCGAGCAGTTCGCCGGGGCGGCCCCCGCGACCGGCGCGCTCGACATCACGTTCTACCGCGACGACGTCGCCGTCCGCTCCGGCGAGCAGCGCGCCCATCCCCAGCCGGTCGTGAAGGCCACGCAGCTCGACTTTCCGCTCGACGGCAAGTCGGTTGTCATCGTCGACGACGTCCTCTACACAGGCCGGACGATCCGATCGGCCATCGAGGCGCTCTTCGACTACGGCCGCCCGCAGCGGGTGCAGCTGGCCGTGCTCGTCGACCGCGGCCACCGCGAGCTCCCGATCCGCCCCGACTACGTCGGCAAGAACCTGCCCACCGCCCGCCGCGAGCGGGTCAACGTCGAGCTGGTCGAGGTCGACGAGGTCGACCGCGTCGTGCTCATCCACCCGGAATAGGAGCATCGTGGAGCTCTATCCCCCGAAACCGCCGCAGCAGCGCCGACACCTGATCTCCGTCGCCGACCTCGACCGCGACGACGTCGAGCGGATCCTCCAGACCGCCGAGGGCTTCGAGGCGGTCATGCACCGCGACCTGAAGAAGGTGCCGACCCTGCGCGGGCGAACGGTGATGACGGTCTTCTTCGAGGCCTCGACGCGCACGAGCTCGTCGTTCGAGCTGGCTGCGAAGCGGCTCTCGGCGGACGTCGTCAGCCTGAAGGCGTGCGGCTCGAGCGTCGACAAGGGCGAGTCGCTGCGCGACACGGTGCAGACGCTCTCCGCGTACGACCCCGACGTGATCGTCATCCGCCACCCCTCGGTCGGCGCCGCCGCCCGGGTGACCGAGGCCACCGACGCCCACGTCGTGAACGCCGGCGACGGCTGTCACCAGCACCCGACCCAGTGCCTGCTCGACCTCTACACGATGCGGGCCGCGAAGGGCACGCTCGACGCGCTGCACGTCGCGATCGTCGGCGACGTCACCCACTCGCGCGTCGCCCGCTCGAACATCCAGGGTCTGCTGCTGATGGGCGCGCGGGTGACGCTGGTCGGCCCACCGACGCTGATCCCGCGCGACATGGCCAGCCTCGGCGTCGAGGTGAGCCACGACATCGGCACGATCGCCGCCGCCGACGTGGTCTACGTCCTACGGATGCAGAAGGAGCGGATGGCGCCCGGCGCGGCCTACGTCCCCTCGCTGCGCGAGTACACCGCCCTCTGGGGCGTCACGAGCGCGCGCGTCCGGCCGGGCCAGCTGGTGATGCACCCCGGCCCGATGAACCGCGGCGTCGAGATCGCCGCCGACGTCGCCGACGGCCCCAGCTCGAAGGTGATCGACCAGGTGCGGGCCGGCCTCGTCGTGCGGATGGCGGTGCTCTACGACCTGCTCGCCGGGCCTCGGCCGGGCGGCGCCAAGTCGGCGCTGCGGCCGCTCACGATCGCGACGCAGGAGGTGGCGTGATGGGGCAGCGGCTCTTCCAGGCGGACGCCGAGCCGGCGGACGTCATCATCGCCGGCGGCCGGCTGGTCGACCCGACGGCCGGCTTCCACGGCGAGGCCGCCGACATTCGCATCCAGAGCGGCCGGATCGCCGAGATCGGCCACGACCTGGACGACCCGGACGCCGAGCGCATCGATGCCACCGGGCTCACCGTCACGCCCGGCCTCGTCGACCCGCACGTGCACCTGCGCACGCCGGGCGACGAGCACGAGGAGGACATCGCCTCCGGGACGCGGGCCGCGGCCGCGGGCGGTTTCGTCGCGATCCTGGCCATGCCGAACACGAGCCCGATCGTCGACTCCGCGTCCGTCCTCGGCGGCCTGGTGGAGACGGCCCGATCCGAGGCCGCGGTCGCGACCGGATTCATGTGCGCGATCACGCGCGGCCTCGAGGGCCGCAGCCTGACCGAGATGGGCGAGCTTTCCGCCGCCGGCGCCGCCGCCTTCTCCGACGACGGCCGCCCGGTGGCCGAGGCGGGCATGCTGCGGCGCGCGCTCCAGTACAGCGCCGTCACCGGCCTCCGGCTCGCGCTGCACGAGGAGGACACCACGCTCTCGGCGGGCGGCCAGATGCACGAGGGCGCGGTCTCGGCCGAGCTCGGGCTGCGCGGCTGGCCGGCCATCGCCGAGAGCACGATGATCGGCCGCGACCTCGGCATCGCCCGCTACGAGGGCGCCGGCCTGCACATCTGCCACGTCTCCGTGGCCGAGTCGGTCGCCGAGATCCGGCGGGCCCGCGACCTGGGCACCGACGTATCCGCCGAGGTCACGCCGCACCATCTGTGCCTCACCGACGAGGCCGTCCGCGGCCTCGACCCGGCGGCGACGAAGATGAACCCGCCGCTCGGCTCCGAGGCCGACCGGGCCGCCCTGATCGACGCGCTCGCCGACGGCACGATCGACTGCATCGCCACCGACCACGCGCCGCACGCCGACCACGAGAAGGACGCGCCGTTCGAGGAGGCGCCCTTCGGGGTGATCGGGCTCGAGACGGCCTTCGCGGCCGTCTACACCCACCTCGTCGAGCCGGGCATGCTGCCGCTGCAGACGGTGATCGAGCGCATGTCGTCCGGGCCCGCGCTCGCCTTCGGGCTGCCAATGCCCGGGCTGGCCAGGGGCCGCACCGCCGACATCGCCGTGTGGGATCTCGCCGCCTCGCGTGTGATCGAGCCGCCGTACGCCTCACGGTCGCGCAACTGCGCGTTCGCCGGGCGGTCGCTGCGCGGCGTCTGCCGGCTCACGATCTCCGGCGGCCGGGTCGCCCACCGCCTGATCGAGGCGGTCGCGTGAGCGCGTTCCTCGTCCTCGAGGACGGCACCGTCCACCGCGGCCGCCCCTACGGCGGCCACGGCATCGCGGTCGGCGAGGTCGTCTTCACGACGGCGATGACCGGCTACCAGGAGGTCGTCACCGATCCGTCCTTCGCCGGCCAGCTGATCACGTTCACGCAGCCGATGATCGGGAACTACGGCGTCGAGGCCGACGCGTCCGAGTCGGCCGAGCAGGCCGCCCGCGCGGTGATCGTCCGCGAGGGCCGAAACTCGACGCCGAACGGCCGCGAGGGCTTCTCGGACTGGCTGGCCGCCCGCGGCGTCGTCGGCCTGCAGGGCGTCGATACCCGGGCGATCACGCGGCGGCTGCGCGACGGCGGGTCGGTGCGGGCCGCCGTCTCGACCGGGACCGCGTCGATCGCCGAGGTGCTCGAGCTCGTGCGGGCCGAGCCGGCCATGCTCGGCCAGGCGCTGGCCGCCGGCGTCTCCCGGCAGAAGCCGGAGATGGTGGCCGCCCGCGGCAAGGAGCTGGCGCACGTGGCCGTCCTCGACTACGGCGTCAAGTCGTCGATCGTGCGGGTGCTGAGCGAATCCGGGGCCCGCGTCACCGTCTTCCCGTGGGACTCGGGCGCCGCCCAGGTGCGGGCCGCGAGCCCGGACGGCATCGTGCTCGGGAACGGTCCCGGCGACCCGGCCGCCCTGCCGGCCTGCGTGGGCGTCGTGCGCGACCTGGTCGGGACGATGCCGCTGCTCGGGATCTGCCTCGGCCACCAGCTGCTCGGCCAGGCGCTCGGCCTCGAGACGTACAAGCTCCGCTTCGGCCACCGCGGCGCGAACCACCCGGTGCTCGAGCTCGACACGGGCCGGGTGCTCGTGACCGCCCAGAACCACGGCTTCGCCGTCCGCCCGCCGGGCGCGGGCCGCGACTTCGACACGAGCTTCGGCCCGGGCCGGGTCACGCACGTGTCGCTCTACGACGGCACGGTCGAGGGCATCGAGCTGACCGGGATGCCCGTCTCGTCGGTGCAGTACCACCCCGAGGCGAGCCCGGGCCCGCACGACGCCCGGCCGGTGCTGACCGGCTTCGTCGCCTCGCTGGCGAGCGCCGCCCCGAGGGCCGTTGCCTAGGCGCGCCGACATCCGGAGCGTCGCCGTCATCGGCTCCGGGCCGATCGTGATCGGCCAGGCCTGCGAGTTCGACTACTCGGGCAGCCAGGCGCTGCGAGTGCTGCGCGCCGAGGGCATCCGCACCGTCCTGATCAACTCGAACCCGGCCACGATCATGACCGACGGCGGCTGGGCCGACCGCACCTACCTCGAGCCGCTGGACGTCGAAGGCGCGGCCGCGGTGCTGCGCCGCGAGCGGCCCGACGCGCTGCTGCCGACGCTCGGCGGCCAGACCGCCCTGAACCTGGCCAGCGACCTGAGCGCCGCCGGCATCCTCGAGGAGCTCGGGGTCGAGCTGATCGGCGCCTCCTACGACGCCATCCGCCGGGCCGAGGACCGCGAGCTCTTCGCCGAGACGATGGCGCAGGTGGGGCTGCGGGTGCCGACGAGCGCCATCGCGACGAGCATGCAGGACGCCCGCGCCGCGCTCGCCTCCGGCGGGCTGCGGCTGCCGCTCGTGATCCGGCCGGCGTTCACCCTCGGCGGCCACGGCGGCGGGTTCGCGAGCACGCCCGAGGAGCTCGAGGCGGTCGTGACCCGCGGCCTGCGCGAGAGCCCGATCAGCCAGGTGCTGCTCGAGGAGTCGGTCGCCGGCTGGGGCGAGTTCGAGCTCGAGGTCATCCGCGACCGCAAGGACAACGTCGTCATCGTCTGCTCGATCGAGAACGTCGACCCCATGGGCGTACACACCGGCGACTCGGCCACCGTCGCCCCGGCACAGACGCTGACCGACCGCGAGTACCAGCTCCTGCGAAACGCCTCCGCCGACGTCATCCGGGCGGTCGGCGTCGAGACCGGCGGGTCGAACGTCCAGTTCGCGCTGAACCGCGAGACCGGCGAGCTGGTCGTCATCGAGATGAACCCGCGCGTGTCACGGTCGTCGGCGCTCGCGTCCAAGGCCACGGGCTATCCGATCGCGAAGGTCGCGACGAAGCTCGCGATCGGCTACACGCTCGACGAGATCCCGAACGACATCACCCGCACGACGCCGGCCGCGTTCGAGCCGACCCTCGACTACGTCGTCGTCAAGCTGCCCCGGTTCGCCTTCGAGAAGTTCCCGGGCGCCGCCACCGGCCTGACGACCCAGATGAAGTCGGTCGGTGAGGTCATGGGGATCGGCCGCACGTTCGCCGAGGCGTGGGGAAAGGCGATGCGCTCGCGCGAGCTCGACGGGAAGCCGCGCACGTCCGGATCGGTGGCCGAGGCCGAGTGGGACCGCTTCGACGCGATCCAGGGCCGCCTCACCGCCGGCGAGGATCCGGCCGCGCTGGCAGCCGAGTCGTCCGTCCACCTCTGGTTCCTGGACGAGTGGGAGCGCATCGCCCACTCCGAGCGCATGCTCCGGCGCACCCCGCTCGAGTCGCTCGTCGAGACCGAGTGGCGGCGGCTGAAGCAGCTCGGCCTGGCCGACGCCCGCATCGCCGAGCTGGCGGGCACCGACGAGGCGACCGCGCGCAGGCTGCGGCTGGCCGCCGGCGTCCGGCCGGTCTTCAAGGCGGTCGACAGCTGCGCCGCCGAGGTCGAGGCCCAGGCGCCGTACTTCTACTCCGCCTACGAGGAGGAGGACGAGCTCGAGCCCCCGCAGCGGCCGGCCGTCGTCATCCTCGGCGCCGGCCCCAACCGGATCGGCCAGGGCATCGAGTTCGACTACTGCTGCGTCCGCGCCGTCCAGACGTTCCGCGACCTCGGCTACGACGCCGTCATGGTCAATTGCAACCCGGAGACAGTGTCAACCGACGCCGACTCCTCCGACCGGCTCTACTTCGAGCCGCTCACCGTCGAGGACGTGCTCGAGGTGGTCGAGCGCGAGCGCCCGATCGGGGTCGTCGTCCAGTTCGGCGGGCAGACGCCGCTGCGGCTGGCGCGCCGGCTCGAGCAGGCGGGCGTGAAGATCCTGGGGACGCCCTTCGCCGCGATCGACGTGGCCGAGGACCGGGAACGGTTCGGCCAGGTGCTCGCCGACCTCGACCTGCGGGCGCCGGACTGGGGGATCGCCGCCGACACCGCCGAGGCCGTCGAGATCGCGAACCGGATCGGCTACCCGGTGCTGGTGCGGCCGAGCTACGTGCTCGGCGGCCGCGAGATGCGCATCTGCGACGACGACGCGTCAATGCGGGCCGGCCCGGTCCAGCCGGGGTCGCTCGTCGACCGCTTCGTCGACGACGCGATCGAGGTCGACGTCGACGCGATCTGCGACGGCGAGCGAACGGTCATCGGGGCGATCATGGAGCACGTCGAGGAGGCCGGCGTGCACTCCGGCGACTCGACCTGCGTCATCCCGCCGATGTCGCTCGGCCAGCAGGTGGAGGACGAGCTGCGGCGGCAGACCGCCGCGATCGCCGAGGCGCTCGGCGTGCGCGGCCTCCTGAACGTGCAGTTCGCCGTCCAGGGATCGACGGTCTACGTGATCGAGGCCAACCCGCGCGCGTCGCGCACCGTGCCGTTCGTGTCGAAGGCGACGGGCCGCGATCTCGTCGGCGCGGCCTGCCGGGCGGCGCTCGGCCTCGACATCGACCTGACCGAGGGCGAGGTCGCCCACACGAGCGTGAAAGCCGTCGTGCTCCCGTTCCAGCGCTTCACCGGCGCCGACCCGACGCTCGGGCCGGAGATGCGCTCGACCGGTGAGGTGATGGGCATCGGGCCGGACTTCCCGACCGCGTTCAACAAGGCCGAGCGCGCCGCCGGCCGGCGGCTCCCGTCCGCCGGGACGGCGTTCCTCTCGGTGCGCGACCGCGACAAGCCGGCCGCGACGATGCTGGCCGCGCTCCTGCAATCGCTCGGGTTCGACCTCATCGCGACCGCCGGCACCGCCAGGGCGCTGCGCCGCATCGGCATCCCGGTCGAGTCGGTGCGCAAGGTGGTGGAGGGGTCGCCGAACGTCGTCGACATGCTGCGCGACGGCGGCATCCAGCTCATCATCAACACGCCCGGCGGGCGCGGGACGCGGGCCGACGGCTACGAGATCCGCGCGGCCGCGATCGCCCACCGCATCCCCTGCATCACGACGATGGCGGGTGCGGCGGCCGCGGTGCAGTCGATCGCCCAGGCCCAGGCGGTCGAGCCGGTCGCGCTCCAGGACCTGCATCCGTACGAGGCCATCGGTGCCACCGCCGACGCGTAGCCTCGAGGTCGCCGGCGTCGAGGCGGTCGGCGCCTACACGCTGCTTCGGCTGCGCGACGACGGCGGCGACAACGGCGCGCCCGGCCAGTTCTTCATGCTCCGCGCCGAGCCGGCGCCGGCCGACGCCTACCTGCCCCGCGCGGTCTCGGCGGCCTGGGCCGGCGACGGCGAGATCGCCTTCCTGCTCGACGTCCGCGGTCCGGGAACGCGGGCGCTGGCTGCGGCGAGGACGGTGGCGGTGCTCGGACCGCTCGGCCACGGGTTCGCCCTCGCCCCGGGGCCGTCGATCCTCGTCGGCGGCGGCATCGGCGCGGCCATCCTGCCGTGGCTGCGGCGCCGGCTCGGGCCGCTCGGCGAGGTGCGGACGGTGCTCGGATTCCGCTCCGAGGCGCACGCGGTCTGCGCGGGGCTGGTCGATCCCGACGCGGCCGTGGTCCTCGACCCGGTGCTCGTCACCGAGCCGCTCGCCCGCCTGCTGCCCGCCGAGGCGACCGTCTACGCGTGCGGCCCCGACCGGATGCTCGAGGCGGTGGCCGCGCTGTGCGCCGAGCACGACGTGCCCTGCCAGCTGGCGATGGAGGCGGCGATGGCGTGCGGCTTCGGCGCCTGCTATGGGTGCGCCGTGCGCATCGACGGCACCTGGAAGCGGCTCTGCATCGAGGGGCCTGTGGTGGAGGCCGCGCGTGTCCTCGCCTGACCTGCGCGCCGAGCTCTGCGGCATCTCGCTCGCGAACCCGCTCGTGAACGGGTCGGGCACGCTCGACGCGCTCGCGGCCGGCACGCTCGGGCTGGGCGCGTTCGTGACGAAGACGGTGACGCTGCACCCGCGCGAGGGCAATCCGCCGGTGCGGATCGCCGAGACGCCGGCCGGGATGGTCAACTCGATCGGCCTCGCCAACCCCGGCCTCGACGCCTTCTGCGCCGACCATCTGCCGCGGCTCGGCGACCTCGGCGTCCCTGTGATCGCGAGCGTCGGGGGGTGGTCGCCGGCGGAGTACGCGACCGCCGTCGCCCGCATCGGCGCCCACCCGGCCGTCGCGGCGATCGAGCTCAACGTCTCCTGTCCGAACGTCGAGTCGGGCTGCATCTCGATCGGCACCGACGCCGGCGAGACGCGCGCGCTCGTCGAGCGCTGCCGCGCCGAGACCGACATACCCGTGCTCGCCAAGCTCAGCCCGAGCGTCTCGGACGTCGCCGCGATCGCGACGGCCGCCGCCGAAGGGGGCGCCCACGGCCTCGTCCTGATCAACACGGTGCGGGGAATCGCGATCGACCGCGACCGCCTTCGGCCGCTCCTCGGAGGCGGCGGCGGCGGGCTGTCCGGGCCGGCCATCAAGCCCGTCGCCCTGCACGCGATCTTCCACGCCCGGGCGGCGACCGGGCTGCCGATCATCGGCATGGGCGGGGTCGCCTCGGCGCAGGACTGCATCGAGTTTCTCGCGGCCGGCGCGAGCCTGGTAGGAATTGGCACGTCGCTGTTCGCGGACCCCGGGCTGCCCGAACGGGTGCTCCCGGAGCTCGGCGGGTTGATGCGGCGGCACGGCGCGGAGGCGATCGGCGATTTGACCGGCATCGCCCACCCTCAAGTATCAAGCTCAACTCGAGCTTGATCGTTTTGGCCGCAAATTTCCCCTTTTTATGGGGTTTTCTCGTGGTTGCACGCCGCCTTCGCATGGGTATAATCGCCCCCTACCATGACAACCAGCACCCTCTCCCAGACGCCTTCCCGATCGCTCGATCAGCGCATGGAGGCGCTCAACCGGGCGAACCACATTCGGGTGCGGAGGGCGCAGCTGAAGCGCGACCTCAAGGCGGGACGGGTGCGGATCGGCGACCTGATCGCCGACCCCCCCGACGAGGTGCTGACGGCGAAGGTGTACGACATGCTGGTCGCCGTTCCCCGGCTCGGCCGGGTGAAGGCGACCCGCCTGCTGACGCAGTGTCGCATCAGCCAGAGCAAGACCGTCGGCGGTCTCTCCGATCGCCAGCGCGGCGAGCTGCTCGACCTGTTCCGCGCCTGAGCGCGACCTCCGGGGGGCTGCAGTGAGCAGCCGCCTGTTCGTCGTCGCCGGCCCCTCGGGCGTCGGCAAGGGCACGCTGATCGCCCGCGCCCGCGAGGCGCTGCCCGAGCTCGAGGTGGCGACCTCCGCGACGACCCGGCCGCGCCGGCCGGACGAGCAGGACGGGCGGGAGTACCACTTCCTCACCCCGGCCGAGTTCGCCCGCCGGGTCGATGCGGGCGACTTCCTCGAGCATGTATCGTACGCAGGGAACCGGTATGGCACGCTGCGCAGCGAGGTTGAGCAGCGACTCCGGGACGGCGGCAGCGTCGTGCTGGAGATCGAGGTCGCCGGAGCTCGTGAGATCAGGCGGCAGATGCCGGGCGCAGTGCTCGTCTTCGTCGCCCCTCCGACGATGGCGGACCTCGAGGCCAGGCTTCGCGGCCGCCGGCAGAACACCGAGACCGAGGTCGGCGACCGGCTGCGCATCGCCGCCGAGGAGATGAGGGCAAGGCCCGAGTTCGACCACACGATCACCAACGACGACGTCGACCGCGCCGCCGCCGACCTGGCGGAGCTGATGCGGTCGGCGATGAACGCTGAGGAGCACCAATGATCCATCCCAAGATCGACGACCTGCTGGAAAAGGTGGACAGCAAGTACGCGCTCGTGATCGCCGCCGCGCGGCGCACGCGCCAGATCAACGACTACCACCACCAGCTCGGCGAGGGCAGCTTTGACAGCTTTGCGCCGCCGCTCGTCGAGTCGCGCTCGAAGAACTTCCTGACGATGGCCCTCGAGGAGATCTCCCAGGGGCAGCTCAAGGTCTCGCCGACCACCAAGGAGTAGCGGCCCGACCGATGAGTTTCCGGGCCGGAGCGCGTCTCAGGTACGAGAACCCCGACCGGGAGGTGTGCTGATGGCCAGGCGAGTGGTGCTGCTCGTGGGGACGCGGAAGGGCTGCTTCATCCTCGAGAGCGATGAGGCCCGCCGCGACTGGGACGTGCGCGGGCCGTTCTGCGACGGCTGGCCGATCTACAACGCGATCCACGACGCCGAGTCGGGCGCGATCTACGCCGCGGCCGCGAGCGAGTGGCACGGCGCCGGCGTCTGGCGCAGCCCCGACCTGGGGGAGACGTGGGAGCTCTCGAGCGAGGGCCTCGGCTACGGCGAGAACGGCGAGCTGCGGCTCTCCAAGGTGGCCGGCCTGATGGCGGCGCACGGCCGCATCGTCGCGGGCGCCGAGGCGGCCGGCCTGTTCGAGAGCCGCGACGGGGGCGCGACATGGTCGCTGCTGACGACGCTCGACGGCCAGCCGGGGCGGACGAAGTGGAACATGCCCGAGAACCAGCCGCCCGGCCATCTCGGCATCGCCGGCCTCCTCGCCGACCCGGACGACCGCAACCGCTTCTGGGCTGTCGTCCAGGGGTGGGGCATCTTCGAGACGACCGACGGGGGCACGTCGTGGACACCGCGCAACGAGGGGCTGCGCGCCGAGTGGCCGCTCGAGGATCCCCGGGTGAACTACTGCGTCCACAAGCTGGTCATGTCGCCGGTCGACCACGACCGCATGTACCAGCAGAACCACTGCGGCATGCACCGCAGCGACGACGCCGGCAAGTCGTGGACCGAGATCACCGAGGGCCTGCCGAGCGACTTTGGCTTCGCGGCGGCCGCGCACCCGCACGATCGGGAGAGCTTCTACGTGATCCCGCTCGACGCCGGCCATGGCCGCTGTATGCCCGACGGGCAGGCGGCGGTCTGGCGCACCCAGGACGGAGGCTCGTCGTGGCGCATGCTCACGGCCGGGCTGCCCGAGCGCGACGCCTATATCGGCGTTCTGCGGGAGGGGCTCGCGATCGACGATCTCGACTCGCCCGGCCTCTACTTCGGCACGAGCACCGGCCAGGTGTTCGCGAGCAACGACGAGGGCGAGACCTGGTCGGCGGCCGCGAGCTACCTGCCGGGCATCTCGTCGGTCGAGGTGGCGGTGATCTCCTAGCCGTGGCCGACCTCCACCTGCCGGTCACCCTGCCGACCGTGTTCGCCGACCTGCCCAGACGGCTGGACGTCGAGGCGACGACGGTGAACGAGGCGATCGACCGCCTCAACGAGCGCTGGCCGGGGATCCGCGACCGCCTGTGCGAGCCGGGGCCGGCCCTTCGCCGGCACGTGAACGTCTACGTCGACCGCGAGCGGGCCGGGCTCGAGACCGCGCTCCGGCCCGACTCGCGGGTCGACGTCATCTCGGCCATCAGCGGCGGGTAAGGCCCAGCGTCGTTGGCGGTGCCAGCGCTGCATGGTGCGGACGCTCGGCGGGGTGACCGGTCCGCCCGCGACCTCGCGGCGCAGGCGGTGGATCGTCGGCATTGCCGGGCCGCCGTGGGCGAACTCGGCCTCGGCCAGCTCCCGCAGCTCGGGCCAGGCGTAGGACCCGGGGCGAGCCCGGGCGGCCGGCGCGCGCGTGACGAGCGCGACGTGGGAGGCCAGGGCGCGGCGCCGTGCCGCGGTCAGGCACCCGTGGGCATGCCAGAGGCGTTCGAGCGTCTCGGTGAGCTCGCGCCCGTCGCGGCGCATCTGATACTCGGGCGAGGCATGGCGCTCACACAGCTGCACGGTGACCCCGTGCGTGAGCGGGAGCGGGACGGTGCCGCCGCGGCTGCGGTCGGCGCAGATCGCGCAGAGGGAGTTGGTGGGAGATGTCATGGGACGAGTGTGCCCGCCGAGGACGTACGCGTCTGGAACGAGGTGTGTCGAGTTCGTGCCGGATCTCGGGCGTCCGAGTGCGAACCGCCAACCGTCGGCGGCCGTACACGTCTCATTGGCAATCGGCCCGCGCCAATTGCGACGCGGGCCGGCCCGGTGGGTACGTACCAATTGGCGCACACCGCGGATGTCAATTGCCCGAGAAGCCACCCGACCCCGATGCCAACGACACCCCACCGCCCACCCGCCCGCCACCCACACCCCGGTTGCGGCACGCCCCGCGGGGAGGCGACACTACGGCCATGATCCTCGTCGGCGTCTGCGGTGGGATCGCGGCGTACAAGACGTGCGACCTGGTCCGCCAGCTCGTGCGGGCGGGGCATGAGGTGCAGGTCGTCCAGACGCCGGACTCGCAGCGGTTCGTCGGGCCGACCACTTTCGCCGCGCTCTCGCGCCGGCCGGTGCTGGTCGACGGCGGGCCCGAGGTGTTCCCGCACCTCGACGCGTCCGCGCACGCCGACCTCTTCTGCATCGCGCCGCTCTCGGCGACCACGCTCTCGCGCATCGCCCACGGCGAGGCGGCGAACGTGCTCACCGCGACCGCGCTCGCCTTCGCCGGCCCGATCGTCGCCGCGCCGGCCATGAACCCGCGCATGTGGGAGGCCGAGGCGACCGCCGAGAACCTGCGCCTGCTGGCGGCGCGCGGCGTCGAGCTCGTCGGCCCCGGCCACGGCGACACCGCCGAGGGCGAGGTCGGCGTGGGGCGGATGTCCGAGCCGGCCGAGATCGCCGAGGCGGTCGAGGCCCGGCTCGCAAGCGCGCGCAGCCTCGCGGGCGTGCGGGTGCTCGTGACCGCGGGCGGAACGCGCGAGCCGATCGACGCCGTCCGCTACGTCGGCAACCGCTCGAGCGGGCGCATGGGCGTGGCCGTCGCCGACGAGGCCAGCCGCCGCGGCGCCGACGTCACGCTGATCGTCGCGGCGGCCTCCGCCACACCGTCGGCGCCGATGCGGATCCTGCACGCCGGGTCGGCGGCCGAGCTCGAGCGGGCCACGCTCGAGGCGGCGGCGGCGGCCGACGTGATCGTGATGGCGGCGGCCGTCTCCGACTACCGGCCGGCCGAGACCCACACGGGCAAGCGCCCGAAGAGCGGTGAGCCGTGGCACGTGACACTGGAGCCGACCACGGATATCCTCAAGGAGTTGGGGTCCAGGCGCACGCCCGGCCAGGTGCTGGTCGGTTTCGCCGCCGAACACGGCCCCGGGGGAGTGGAGCGCGCCCGAGCGAAGCTCGAGCGAAAGAGTCTGGACATGATCGTGATGAACGACGTCAGCCGAACGGATATCGGGTTCGACTCCACGGAAAACGAGCTGGTGCTGGTGACCGCGCACGAGGAGCACACGGTCTCCAGACGTCCGAAGCGCGCCTGCGCGGCCGCCCTCTGGGATGCCGTGCCGGCGGCGGCGACGGCATCGCCCGCTCCGGCAGGGGAATGACCGAGAGCCCGCCGGGCTCAGGAAAGGACACGACTGGTGGAAGCACACAAACTCGGAGGGCAGGCTCCGACCGCTGATGTCGCCGCCGCCTCCGAAACCGCCCAGAGGGTGATCGAGAACGTCGCCCGGGTCATCCACGCCCCGCGGTCGCTCATCGCCCGCTGCGTCATGGGCGTCCTGTGCGAGGGACACGTCATCCTCGAGGACTTTCCCGGCGTGGGCAAGACGATGCTCGCGAAGTCCCTGGCCCGCTCGCTCGACTGCGAGTTCGCCCGCGTCCAGGCCACGCCCGACCTGCTGCCCTCCGACGTCACCGGCGTCAGCGTCTTCAACCTGCAGGGCAACGAGTTCGAGTTCAAGCCGGGGCCGGTGTTCGCGAACCTCGTCCTCGTCGACGAGATCAACCGCGCCTCGCCGAAGACGCAGTCCGCGCTGCTCGAGTGCATGCAGGAGGTGCAGGTCACGGTCGACGGCGTGACCCACCCGCTGGCGCGGCCGTTCATGGTCATCGCCACCCAGAACCCGATCGAGTACGAGGGCACGTTCCCGCTGCCCGAGGCCCAGCTCGACCGGTTCACGATGCGGCTCACGCTCGGCTATCCGGACGCCCGCCAGGAGGCGGCGATGCTGTCCGAGCACGCCGCGAGCGAGCCGATCGACACGCTGCGGCCCGTCAGCACGGCCGCGGAGATCGAGGCGGCGATCGCGGCGGTGAAGGGCGTCTTCGTCGAGGAGTCCCTGCACCGCTACGTCGTCGCGATCCTCACCCACACCCGCAGCGATACCCGGCTCTCGCTGGGCGCCAGCCCGCGGTCGGGGATCTCGCTGCTGCGCGTGGCGAAGTCGCACGCGGTCATCGAGGGACGCGACTACGTGACGCCCGGCGACGTGAAGGCGGTGGCCGAGGACGTGCTGTCGCACCGCGTCATCCTCGCCCCCGAGGCGCGGACGGCCGGGATCGACGCCGGCGACTCCATCCGCGAAGCGATCGAGCGTACGGCCATCCCCGTATGACGACCCGCGGCCGTCGTCTCCTCCTCCTCGCCGCCGGGCTCTACCTGGTGTCGTGGGGGTTCGGGACCGCGGTCATGTTCCCGGTCGCGATCGGGCTCTCGATCGCGCCGCTGGTCGCCCTGATCTGGGTGAAGGCGGTCGACCGGCCGATGCTGCTTCGCCGCCGCACCGGCCACCTCGAGCTGACCGAGGGCCAGAGCGTCGACGTCGGGCTCGAGGTGCGCCCGGACACGGGCGGCCCGATCCCGGGCCGGGCGGTCATGCGCGACCGGCTCGGCAGCCGCGTGATCGAGGCCGAGCTCGGCCGCCGCGGCCGCGTTCTGCGCGGCCGCTACGAGATCGCCAACGCCCCCCGCGGGCGCTACCGGATGGACGGCGCCGAGCTTCTGATCGCCGACCCGTTCGGGCTCGCCGAGGCCCGCATCCCGCTCGACCGGGCCGACCAGATGCTCGTCTACCCGCGCGTCTACGAGCTCGAGGGGCTCTTCACCGACGGCGGCACCCCCGGCGGCGACCGCGGCCGCTCGATGCTGCACCGCACCGCCGGCTACGACCTGCACAGCATTCGCGAGCACCAGGTGGGGGAGAGCCTGCGGCGCGTGCACTGGCGCTCGACCGCGCGCCGCCGCCAGCTGATGGTGAAGGAGCTCCAGGACACGCCCCGCGACGAGGCGTGCGTGCTCCTCGACGGCGAGGCCGCCGCGGTCACCGGGGCCGCGCCCGACTCGAGCTTCGACATGCAGGTGCGCGCGGCCGCGTCGCTCCTGCGGCGCATGTCCGACGCGGGCCAGCGCAGCTCGCTCGTGATCCACGCCGCCCAGCGCAGCCGGTACCGGCTCGGGTTCGGGAGCGGCGACTGGGCCGCGGTGCTCGGCGAGCTGGCGGCGGTCGAGGCGACGGCGCCCCGGCCGCTGGCGGAGCTCCTCGGCGAGAGCAGCCGCGGGCCCGACCCCGTCGACGCCGCCCGCGTCTTCGTCATCACGGCGGGGATGTCGGCGATCCTGGCCGAGCGCATCCTCGGGATGGCCTCGTCGCAGTGCGAGCCGGCGGTCGTCTGGATCGACGCCGCCAGCTTCGCGGCGGCGAAGCGCAAGAGGGACACCGCCCCCGAGGCGGCGGCGCTGCGGCTGACCCGCTCCGGCGTCGCCGTCGCCCGGATCCGCGCCGGCGACCACGTCGGCCAGGCGCTCTCGGCGCCGGTGCTGCGCTTGGTGGTGGCGCGTGGATAGGGTCCCGCGCCCGCGGATCGCGCCCGCCGTCCTCGCCGGCGCGCTGCTCCTCTTCGGCGGCTGGCACTGGGCCCGGCTCGAGCAGCCGCACATGGCCGGCGGCGGGCTGCTCGTCCTCGCGCTCCTGGCGGCCCTGCCCACGCTCGCCGCGCTGCTCGGCCGCGGCCGCGGCACCGTCCTGCTGACGTTCCTCGCCGCGACGATCGCCGCCATCGGGGCGATCGCCCACACCTGGCCGTGGCAGACCCAGCACGGGGTCTACCCCGTGCGCGTCTCGCAGCTGATCGTGAACGGCCTGCGCGACTGGTTCGGGACGCACACGCCGATCGACGCCGGGCGCTTCCCGGGCGCGAACCACGACCTGCGGCTGGCGTTCTTCGCCGCCGCCTGCGCGATCATCTGGCTGATCGTGCGCCGCGGCGCCGCCCTCCCGGCGATCGGCGTCGCCTTCGCGCTCTTCGCGATGCCGAGCACGGTGCTCCCGCTGCACGCGGACGCGTTCCGGGCCGGCGTCTTCCTGATGCTCGCGCTGCTCACGCTGGTCGCGACGTCCGAGCGCAGCGGCCGGCCGCTCGCCGGCGACTCCCAGGTGGTCGGCCTGAGCGTCGCCGTCGTCCTGGCCGGGCTGATCGTCGGCACCGCACCGGGCGTGACCAAGAGCGCGTTCCTCTCCTGGCAGTCGTGGAACCCGCTCGCGCACGACGGCCCCCAGGTGAGCGTCGACTACATGTGGAACCAGAACTACGCGCCGCTGCACTGGCCCAAGAAGCGCACCCAGGTGCTCGAGGTCAGCTCGAAGAAGAAGATGTACTGGAAGGCGGCGACCCTCGACACCTTCCTCATCGACCACTGGCAGTTCTCGTCGCAGGGCCAGGTGGTGGGGACGTCGAACGGCGGTTCGCTGTCCGAGCCCCTCAACCAGCTGCCGCTGCGGGCCCGGTTCGCCCCGAAGCTCGACACCGTCAACGTGAAGGTGCTCGGCCTGGCCGACGACCATCTGGTCGGCGCCGGCCAGCCGGTCAAGTGGTCGATCCCCGACGGCGTCCAGTCGCTGCTGGACGCGGACGGCACGGTGACGACGCTCAGCGACGTCGCCCGGAAGACGGAGTACTCGGTCTCGGTGTACGACCCCAGCCCGACCGCCGGCCAGCTCACGAACGACCCGAACGGCTTCCCCCGGGCGATCAGGGACGGCATCGTCGTCGGCAACATGACGATCCCGACGTACCCGAAGAAGCTCCCCAAGGGGATGCATCCGCTCAGCGCGGCATTCATGGCCGCCTCGGACCAGGCGTGGATCAATTCGCAGGCCGACAAGGCGGACACCGAGTACGAGGCGACGATCGCGCTGGAGCACTACTTCCGCAGCAAGCCGTTCCACTACACCCTCACGCCGCATCTGACGGGGAAGGTGCCCGCGCTGGCCGATTTCATGCTCTTCACCCACCACGGCTACTGCCAGATGTTCTCCGGCGCGATGGCGCTCGTCCTGCGGCTGCACGGCATCCCCGCCCGGGTCGCGGTGGGCTTCATGCCCGGGAAGCTGCAGGGGTCGGACACCTACCTCGTGAACGACCGCGATGCCCACGCCTGGGTCGAGGTCTACTTTCCCGGCTACGGGTGGATCCCGTTCGAGCCCACGCCGGGCAGCCACCTGCCGAGCAATAGCTCCACGTCGAGCCCGGCGTTCGCGTCCATCCGCACCGGTGGCGGCGGCACGCCGCCGGGTCTGACCACCTACCTGGGTGCGATCTTCGGCGGCAAGGGCAACATCAACGCGCTGAACGCGAAGCACCACGCCGAGGCCGAGGCCGTCGGCGGCGGTCGCACCCCGAGCTCGCAGATCGCCATCCGCACCGCGGGCAGCGGCAGCGGCCACGGCCGGTTCTTCACGTGGCTCATAACCATCACGGCGGTCGTGCTCGTCGCCATCCTGGCGCTGAAGGCGATCGCGGTGCGCTGGCGCTACCTGCGCCGCGGCCCGCGAGCGAAGGCCGCCGCGGCCTACCACGACCTGGCCACGTTCGTCGGCGACCAGGGCATGGAGGTGCGGCCCGAGGACACGTTCGAGGAGCTGGCCGAGCGCGTCGACAGCACGTTCGGCGTCGACGCGAAGGCGTTCGCCTCGAGCGCCACGCGCGCCCGCTACGCGCCGCTCCCGGTGGCCGAGGACGAGGCTCGCCAGCTGCGAAGGCAGCTGCGCAGCATCAAGCACGACGTGCGCGAGCGGCTGACGCCGCGCGAGCGCTTCGGCGGCGCTCTGCGGCTGCGAGCGGTGCTCTCGCAGGCTACGCTCGGAAGCTGACCCCGCCGATGACAGGAGCATGTCCGAGCACGAGGACACCTACGACCTCTTCCAGCGCGGGCGCGAGCACATGCGCCGCGGCGACAACGCCCAGGCCACGGTCTCCCTGGAGAAGGCGAAGCGACGCGAGCCCGACAAGGCCTCGATCCGCGAGGCCCTCGGCGTCGCCTACCTGCGCATGCACCGCTACCAGGAGGCGGCGGCCGAGTTCGAGCACATCCTGGCGGCCGCGCCGGCCAACGACTACGCCCACTACTGCCTGGGCCGCTGCCTCGACCGGATGGGCAACCGCCGCATCGCCCTCGGCCACTACAAGATGGCGATGTGGCTGCGGCCGAGCGTGACGTACTACCAGGAAGCCGTCGACGGACTTCTCGACTGAATAGACGGGGTCAGACCCCTCGTATTCACGCCGGCCAGTCGAGCCAGATCGTGACCGGCCCGTCGTTCACGAGCGCAACCCGCATGTGCGCGCCGAAGCGCCCGGTCGCCACCGGGACGCCGAGCTCGCGCAAGGCGGCCGCGAACGCATCGACCAGCTGCTCGCCGATCCCGGGCGGCGCGGCGTCCGTGAAGCCGGGCCGGTTGCCCCGGCGCACGTCGGCGTAGAGGGTGAACTGCGACACGACGAGGGCCTCGCCGCCGACGTCGGCGATCGAGCGGTTCATGCGCCCCTCGGCGTCGGCGAAGATGCGCAGCCTGGCCACCTTCGCCGCGAGCTGCGCCGGCGCGTCGGGGCCGTCTGCGGCACCCGCCGCGACCAGCACGAGCAGGCCGCCGCCGATGGCCGCGATGCGCTCGCCGTCCACCTCGACGGAGGCCTCGCTGACACGCTGGATCAGTGCTCGCACCGGGGCCGCGAGTTTCTCATCGGAATAGGTCGAGTGCTACACTCAAAGTCGTTTCGAGGTGTTGAGAGCGGTCGTTCGAGGTGGGCTCTGACCCGCCTCTTTTTTCGCCCGCGATCGGCACACGACGCGAATCACCGACATGAACGAACAGTTGCAGACAGAGATCGAGGAGATGCTCCGCGACGGCAGTCCGGACGTGGAAGTCGTGCTCGCAGAGCGGGCCGGTCCCGGCCTGGTCCGGGTGGTCATCGACCATCCCGACGGGGTCGACACCGACCTGTGCGAGCGCGTCAGCCGCGAGCTGTCTCCGATCCGCGAGCGCTATGCGCTCGAGGTGTCGTCGCCGGGCGTCGAGCGGCCGCTGGTGCGGCCGCAGCACTACCGGCGGGTCGTCGGCCAGCGGGTCGACGTGCGCACGATCGAGCCGATCGACGGAAGGCGGCACTTCACCGCCCGGCTCACCGACGCGGACGACGCGGGCATCGATCTCGATCAGGACGGCCAGACGGTGAGGATCGGCTACGACTCGATCCGCCGCTGCCGGTTGGTGTTCGACTCCTGGGGAGGGCGCTCGTGAGCAAGGAAATCCTCGAGGGCGTCAAGCTCGTCGAGAAGGAGAAGGGGATCGAGCCGGGCACGCTCCTGGCGGCGATCGAAGACGCGCTGCTGGCGGCGTATCGCAAGATGCCCGACGCGCGCCATCCGGTGCGGGTCGACCTCGACCGCGACACCGGCGACTTCACGGCCTGGACCGTGACCGACGACGCCTGGACCGCGTACCTCGACGCGCACCCGCACCACCACGTCCTGGCCGAGGCGCCCGTCGTCGACGAGGCGCCGCCCCTGCCCGGCGAGGAGCCGGTCGAGGAGGAGCCGGAGCCCGAGATCGAGTGGGACTGGTTCACCGACAACGTGCTCGTCGACGTGACGCCGGACAACTTCAGCCGCATCGCCGGCCAGACCGCCAAGCAGGTGCTGCGCCAGCGCATCAACGAGGCCGAGCGCTCGATGATGTACGACGAGTACGCCGACCGCGTCGGCGAGATCGTGACGGGAATCGTCCAGCAGGACGACCACCGCTACGCGTTCGTCGACCTCGGCCGCATGGAGGCGATCCTGCCCGGCTCCGAGAAGGTGCCCGGCGAGCGCTATGAGCAGGGCAGCCGGATCAAGGCCGTGATCATCGAGGTGCGGGCCGAGGGCAAGGGCCCCCAGGTCGTGCTCTCGCGCCGCTCCGACGAGCTGATCCGGCAGCTGTTCGAGCTCGAGGTGCCCGAGATCGCCGACGGCCTCGTGAACATCCGCGCCGTCGCCCGCGAGCCCGGGTACCGCGCCAAGATCGCGGTCGAGTCGCGCGTACAGGGCGTCGACCCGGTCGGCGCCTGCGTCGGCCCCCGCGGGTCGCGCGTGCGCATGGTCGTCTCGGAGCTCCGCGGCGAGAAGATCGACATCATCCCGTGGAACGACGAGCCGGCCCGGTTCGTCGCCAAGGCGCTCGCGCCGGCCAAGGTGCGTGAGGTCTACGTCGACGACGACAACCGCCAGGCGACCGTGGTCGTGCCCGACGGCGAGCTCTCGCTCGCGATCGGCAAGGAGGGCCTGAACGCCCGCCTGGCCCATCGCCTGACCGGGTGGCGCATCGACATCGTCTCGGAGACCGAGTACTACACCGACGACTCCGACCAGCCGTACACCGGCGCCGAGGGTGAGGAGGACGAGTTCCCGGGCCGCTGCATCGCGGTCACGTCGTCCGGCAAGCGCTGCCCGAACCAGGCGCTCGACGGGAGCCGCTACTGCGGCGTCCCGGCGCACGTGGCGCTGGCCGCGGCCGAGGAGGGGCGCGCGCCGTCGCGGTGAGCAGCCCGGTGCGCCAGTGCGCCGGCTGCGGCCGGCGCCGGCCGCAGCGTGAGCTGGTGCGGATGGTGGCCTCCGGCGGCGTGCTCGTCGTCGAGACCGACAGGCGCCTGCCGGGGCGCGGGGTGTACCTGTGCCCGGAGCCGGGTTGTGCGGCCCAGGCCCGTCGGCGGGGCGCGATCCCGAGAAGGCTACGATGTCCGGTGACGGTACCGCCCGATCTCGAGGAGCGGGTGGCAGTTGAGCGGCGGGATGCCGCGTGGAAGGATTGACAGGTACATGGCGGAAGAGCCGGTAGACGACAAGGAAATGCGGCGCGAGTTCGGCGCGAAGGCGACGGCACCCTCAGAGGACAAGCCGGCGCAGCCGGGCCGTGCTCCGCGACCGCAGCGCGGCGCCTCGCCCAAGGGCAAGCGCCGGGTCGTCATCGACGCCCAGGCCGGGCGCAAGCCGGCCCAGCGGCGTGAGCGCGGCGCCCCGCGATCGGAGCCCAAGCGCGAGCCCGAGGTGCCGACCGGGCCCGTCAAGGTGCCGTCCGGCATCACGGTCAAGGACCTGGCCGAGGCGCTCGGGATCTCGCCCGCCAAGATCATCACGCTCATGATGGGCCTGGGGGAGATGGTGACGCTCACCGTCTCGCTCACCGACGACGCCGTCGAGCTGATCGGGACGGAGCTCAACCGCGAGATCACGCTCACGCACACGGACGACGAGGAAGAGGAGGAGGTCGTCTTCGAGGACGATCCGACGACCCTCGTCGACCGGCCGCCGGTGGTCACGATCATGGGCCACGTCGACCACGGCAAGACGACGCTGCTCGACGCCATCCGCGAGTCGTCGGTGGTCAGCACCGAGGCCGGCGGCATCACGCAGCACATCGGCGCCTATCAGGTCGACGTCCCGGACGGGCGCAAGGTCACGTTCCTCGACACGCCGGGCCACGAGGCGTTCACCGCCATGCGTGCCCGCGGCGCCAAGGTCACCGACGTGGCCGTGCTCGTGGTCGCGGCCGACGACGGCGTGATGCCGCAGACGATCGAGGCAATCGACCACGCCAAGGCCGCGAACGTGCCGATCCTCGTCGCCGTGAACAAGATCGACCGCCCGGACGCGAACCCCGACCGGGTGCGCACCGAGCTCGTGAACCAGGGCCTGCAGCCGGCCGAGTGGGGCGGCGACACGATCTTCGAGAACGTCTCGGCGAAGGCCAAGACGAACCTCGAGGAGCTCCTGAACTCGATCCTGCTCCAGGCGGACGTGCTCGAGCTGAAGGCGAACCCCGCCGCCGAGGCGAGCGGCGTCATCATCGAGTCGCGCCTCGACGTGGGCCGCGGCCCGGTCGCGACGATGCTCGTCCAGCGCGGCACGCTGCGGGTCGGCGACGCGGTCGTCGCCGGCGACTCCTGGGGCCGCGTCAAGGCGCTGAACGACTACAACGGCAAGCGCGTGAAGGACGCCGGGCCGGGCGTGCCGGTCGAGATCCTCGGCTTCGACAAGCCGCCGCCGGCCGGCGAGCTCTGCCGCGTCGTCGAGAACGACCGCGTCGCCCGCCAGACCGCCCAGCAGCGCGCCCAGCGCAAGCGGGCCGAGATGCTCGCCAAGCGCAGCAAGGCCGTGAGCCTCGAGGATCTCTTCGGCCAGATGCAGGAGGGCGCCGTCAAGGAGCTCGCGCTCGTCATCAAGGCCGACGTCCAGGGCTCCGTCGAGGCGGCCGTCGACGAGATCGCGAAGATCCACCACGACGAGGTGCTCGTCCAGGTGATCCACTCCGGCGTCGGCGGGATCGTCGCGTCGGACATCATGCTGGCCGCGGCGTCCAACGCGATCGTCGTCGGCTTCAACGTCCGCCCGAACGCCGAGGCCAAGGCGCTGGCCGACCGCGAGGGCGTCGACATTCGCACCTACCGCGTCATCTACCAGCTGACCGAGGACATCCAGCGGGCGCTGATCGGCATGCTCTCGCCCGAGAAGGTCGAGGAGGTGCTCGGCGAGGTCGAGGTGCGGCAGACGTTCCGGGCTTCGCGCGTCGGCACGATCGCCGGGTGCATGGTCACCCAGGGCGCCGTACAGCGCGGCGCGCAGGTGCGCATCGTCCGCGACGGCACCATCGTCCACGACGGCAGGATCGGCACGCTGAAGCGCTTCCAGGACGACGTCCGCGAGGTGACGCAGGGCTTCGAGTGCGGCCTCACCGTCGACGGCTACAACGACATCAAGGAGGGCGACATCCTCGAGGTGTACGCCGTCCGCGAGGTCGCCCGCTCCGCCTGACCGCGCACCGAACGGGGTCAGACCCCTTTTGGTGCAGCGGTGCTTCGCGGCCGGGTGAAGACGTGCCGCAGGGCCGTCTCGTCGCCCGGATCGGAGAGCAGCACGACCTCGTCGCCGGGCTCGAGCACGAGCGAGCCGCGCGGGTGCTCCGTGCGCCCGGCCCGAACGACGAGCGCCACCCAGGTGCCCTCGCCGATGGGGAGATCGCGGATCCTGCGGCCGGCCGCCGTCGCCCCGGGCGCCACGGTGAGCCGCATGACGCCCTCCGGCTCGTGGCGGAGCGGGATCCGCAGCGCGAACCCCCGCGGTCCGCGGCGCGTCGTCATCGGTACACGCAGGAGGCTCGCGAGCGGCTCGAGCGCGAGCCCCTGCACGAGCACGGAGACGGCGACGACGACGAACACGAGCCGGTAGATCAGGCGGGCGTCGGGGACGCCTTCGAGCACCACGAGCGCGGCCAGCAGGATGGGGACGGCGCCCTTGAACCCGGTCAGGGCGACGAAGAGCCGCTCTCCGCGACGCATCCGCTCCCATGCGAGCAGCGGGTACACGGCGAGCGGCCGGACGACCAGGATGAGCGCCGCAGCCATGGCGACGCCGTAGCCGAACGTCTCCCAGCTGATGTTGTAGAGGTGGATCGTGAGCCCGATGGCGGCGAAGACGACGATCTCGCCCAGCGACGCGAGCGCCGAGTGGAACCGCTCGATCTCGCCCTTGAACGGCATCCGCGCGTCGCCCACCCAGACGCCGGCGATGAACACGGCCAGGAACCCCGAGCCGTGAAGGAGGGTGGCGCCGCCGTAGACGAGGCCGGCGAGCGCCAGCGTCCGCACCGGGATCAGCCCCTCGCGCGGGAGCGGACTCGTCCGCGTCGCGCGCACGATCGCCAGCGCCCCGGCGATACCGACGACCGCGCCGACCGCCATCTCGATGAAGAAGTCGGCGACGTCCGCGGGGCCGAACGAGCTGGAGGTCGCGTACGCGATCAGCCCGACCACGAGCGCGATGGACACCGGATCGTTCGCGCCCGCCTCGCCCTCCAGGATGGTCGGCGCCCGGCCGCCGATGTCCCGCCTCGCGAGCACCGAGAACATGACGGCGGGATCGGTCGGCGCGAGCGCCGACCCGATGATGGCGGCGGTCGTCCACGACACCGGCAGGACCAGCTGGGCGGCGACGGTGCCGAGCGCCGCCGTCAAGAACGTTCCGACGACGCCCAGCAGGACGATGGGCCGCAGCGACGGCTGCGCCTTCCGCCAGCCGATCTGCACCCCGCCATCGAAGAGAATGGCGATCAGCGCGACCACGCCGATACGCTCGACGATGCGGGTCGACACCGGTTCGGACAGGCTCGGGAAGATGTCGGAGATCGCCGCCGCGGCGACCAGGAAGACGACGGGCGCGGGCACCCGCAGCCGGGACGTCAGCCGCGTGGACACGAGGGCCAGCCAGAGGCCGGCCGCGACCACCGTCAGCACGACGGCGAAGTCGTGGAGCTCATTCATCTCCCAGGGTTCTAGTGGATCGACTCCCTCGGATACCATCCGTCCTTCGATGGCGGCGGGCTTCGTGGGCATCCTCAGCTTCGAGTTGCACCTGCCGGACGGCGGGTCGCTCAAGGGCAAGCGCCGCCACCTCCTGCACACGAAGGCACAGCTCGAGCGCCGTTTCGGGGCGTCCGTCGCCGAGGTCGACTACCACGACCGCTGGCAGCGCTCGCGGCTGACGATGGCGATCGTGCGCCGCGAGCACGCGAGCGTCCAGCAGGCGCTGGTCGACGCCGAGCGCTACCTGAGCATGCAGGAGTACGAGCTGATCGGCTCGACGCGCACCGTGCTCTCGGTGGAGAGCGACCTCCCGGTGGGGCAGCGCTGATGCCGGGCGAGCGGATGCGGCGGGTGAACGAGGTCTTACGCGAGGCGATCGCCGACGGCGTCGAGTCGCTGGGCGACCCGGGCCTCGGCTTCGTCACGGTCACGGCGGTGCGGGCGGTGCCCGACCTGTCGCAGGCATCGGTCTACGTCAGCGTGCTCGGGGCGGAGAAGCGGCGGGCCCGGTCGCTGCGCGCCCTCGAGCGGGCCCACGGCGTGCTCCAGTCCCGGATTGCGCGGGAATTGCATCTCAAGCGTACTCCGCAGCTTTCCTTCCACTATGATGAGACTCTCGACCAGGCGATGCGGCTCGAGCAGCTGATTCGCCGCGAGCGCGAGCTGGTCGGGCCTGACTCCGGAATGACCGAAATCACCCTGGAAAACGACCTGGCGTCCGTGGTCGCCGCTCTTCGTGCGGCCGACCGCGTGCTCATCGCGACGCACGAGAACCCCGACGGCGACGCCGTCGGCTCGATGACCGCCGCGGCAGCCGCGCTCCGCTCGCTCGGCAAGGAGGTGCGCACGTACCTCGAGCCCGAGTCGACCGTCCCGCACGAGGTCGCGTTCCTCGACATGGAGGGCCTCGAGCGCACCGTCGACCCCGACTCGCTTGAGGGCTGGACGCTGCTCGCGCTCGACTGCGGCAACGAGCGCCGCCTCGGCGCCCAGCACCCCGACCTCCTGTCGCGCTGCTCGCCGGTGATCGACGTCGACCACCACCACGACAACAGCCGCTTCGGTGGGGTGAACCTGATCGACGGCACCGCGTCGTCGACGGCCGAGATCCTGGTGCGGATCTTCGACGGCCTCGGGGCCGAGATCACGCCGGAGATCGCCGAGTCGCTGTACGTCGGCCTCGTCACCGATACCGGCCGGTTCCAGTACCGCACCACCAGTCCCGCGGCGCTGCGGCTGGGCGCGCGGCTGGTCGAGTCCGGCGTCGACGTGCACAAGGTTTTCGAGCGGGTCTTCGAGAGCGTTCAGCCCGGCAAGCTGCGCCTGCTCGGCCGCGTGATCGACCACGCGGTGCCCTACTGCGACGGCCGCCTCCTGATCTCGCATGTGACCCGCGACGACCTCGCGCTCGTTGAGGGCGACGAGGCCACGACCGAGGGCCTGATCGACCATCTGCGGGCGGTCGAGGGGGTGCAGGTCGCCGGCCTGATCCGCGAGCAGGTGCCGCTTGCCGACGGCAGCATCACGCCCAACCGGGTGTCGCTGCGCTCGCGCGGCCTGATCGACGTCTCCGCGATCGCACGGCTCTCGAAGGGCGGCGGGCACAAGCAGGCGGCCGGGTTCTCCCATCCGGGCAGCGTGGACGACATCCGCGGGTTCATCGTGTCGGAGGTCAGCGCCCAGCTCGCCGAGCCGGCCGCGTAGCGGCGGGCCATGCCCGAGGTCACCGGCCTCCTCCTCGTCGACAAGCCCGCGGGGCAATCGTCGTTCGGGGTGCTGCGCGGGCTGCGGCCGGCGCTCGGGCGCAAGCTGGGGCACGCCGGCACGCTCGACCCGTTCGCGACCGGCCTCCTGCTCGTCGTCGCCGGCCGCGC
>DASUHM010000027.1 GCA_036273515.1 Gaiellales bacterium | reverse complement strand
CGGCCTCGACCCGGGACAGGTACGACGCCGTGCAGCCCGGGAACGCCGCCTCGCGCAGCGACATGCCCCTCTCGATGCGGGTCTGGCGGACGCGGGCGCCGAACGCGCGGGGATCGCTGATGTGCACGGGCGCGTGGCGTCTCATGTCTTCGGATCGTACCGGAGGTTGCCAGGTGGCAAAGCCTGCTTGACCGGAAATCACCATGGGCCGCTTCGTGCGCCCCTCGATCGCTCTGACATTGGCGATCGGCCTGTCTGCCCTGCTGGGGGCGGGCACCACTGGGGCCCTGAGGCCCGAGGTTGCGGACCGGCACACGCCGCGTTGTCCGTCCTTGTTGACGGATCGCCCCGGATGCGCTTAGTTGAGTTCATCACCACCAACGTCCCCATCCCAGATGGCGGTGAGCGATGAACGGTCCGCACCGTGAGCGATTCACACGGTCGGCGGGCACGGCCCTCGGTGCGGCGATCGAACGTCGATCGGCCCCCAGCGCCTGGCCCACCTACGTCGCCCGCCAGCCCGTCTATGACCGCGACCGCAACGTCGTCGCCTACGAGCTCCTGTTCCGGGGCACCGAGGACGCGACCACCGCGTCGGTGGTCGACGCCCAGGCGGCGACCGGCGAGGCCGCGCTCACCGCGATGGCCGACATCGGCCTCGACGCGCTGGTCGGCGGCCGCCGGGCGCTCGTGAACGTCTCACGCAGCTTCCTGCTCGGCGAGCAGGTGCTCGCGCTCCCGCCGGGCCGTGTCGGCCTGGAGGTGCTCGAGTCGGTCGAGCCCGACGCCGAGGTCATGGCCCGCCTGCGCGAGCTGGCCGGCCGCGGCTACCAGATCCTGCTCGACGACTTCGTGCTCACACGGGCGACGCGGCCGCTGCTCGACGTGGCGGGCTTCCTGAAGCTCGACGTCCGCTTCGGCGCCGAGACGGCGCTCGGCCGGGTGCGGTCGCACCTCGACGGCGTCGACATGCGCATGATCGCCGAGAAGATCGAGTCTCCGGAGGGCGTTGCGACGTGCCGCGATCTCGGGTTCCACTACTTCCAGGGATTCGTCTTCGGCGTCCCCCAGCTGCTGTCCGGGAAGCGCATCCGGCCCAGCCGCGTCACGGTGCTGAATCTGATGAACGCCCTCGCCCGGAAGGACGCCTCGATCGCCCAGCTGGAGTCGATCATCGTCCAGGACGTCGGCCTGAGCGTGACGCTCCTGCGTTACCTGAACTCCGCCGCCGTTGGCCTGAATCGTAGGGTGAGCTCGATTCGGGAGGCGATCGTCTATCTGGGCATGGAGACGATCCGCTCGTTTGCGTATCTCGTCAGCCTGACCGCACATTCGCAGGAGCCTGCGGAGCTCGCCCGGATCGGCATGATCCGCGGCCGGATGATGGAGATGCTCGCGAGCGCGCTGGGCCATGACGACCCGCCGGCCCACTTCACCGTCGGCCTGCTCTCCGTCGCCGACGCCCTGCTCTCCACGCCGATGGACGTGCTGCTCGACGAGCTGGACGAGCTCGACGATTCCGTGAAGCGCGCCCTCATCGCCCGCGAGGGCGAGCTGGGCGACCGGCTGCGGCTGGTCGAGAGCTACGAGCTCTGCCGGTTCGACCATCTCGCCACGGCCGGCGTGAACCTGCATCTCGTCCGCGACGCCTATTTGCGCGCGGTCGAGTGGGCGGACGAGACGTCGGCCTGCCTGATCCCGCTCGACGCGCGGGTCGGCGGCGGGCGCGACCCGCTCCGCCGCGCGGCCTAGACGCTACGCCGGAAGGATCGGCCGCAGCCGACGGCTCTCGACCTGCTCCCGCAGCTGTGCCGCGGGGCGCAATCGGCCGTCGACGGCGAACCTGTCCGGCGAGAGCGCGGCGGCAAGCGGCCCCGGCCGCCCCAGGAGGCCCTCCGCGAGCAGGCCGCCGCACACGAACCCCTGCACGTTTCCCACGCCGCTATAGCCGCACGACACGTGCAGCCCCGGCGTTCCCGGCAGCTCGCCGGCGACCGGCAGGAGATCGGCCGAGAAGCCCATCGTCCCCGCCCAGCGGTGCTCGATGGGCATGCCGGTGAGGCCCATGCGCTCGCCGATGAACCGCTCGAGCGCCGCCTGCACGCTCGGCGTCGGCCGCTGGTCGTCGGTGTACTCGGCGGGGAGATCGGCCGACCGGCAGCCGCCGATCGCGAGCCGCCCGTCCACCGTCGGCCGGGCGTAGACGAAGCCGTGGTCGGAGTGGGTCGGCAGCGTGATGACCGTGTCGGGCAGCGGCGCGGTGGCGAGCATCTGGCCGCGGACCGGGTACACGATGCCGGCGAGGGCGGGGACGAGCCGCGGGGTGCGCCCGTCGCAGGCGACGACGACCGACCGCGCAACCACCTCGCCCCCAGGCATGCGGACACGCCAGCCGCCCGGGGCCGGCTCGATCGCCGCCACGGGGGAGCGCTCGTGGAGACGCGCGCCGGCCGCCACGGCCGCGCCGGCGAGCGCGCGCACGAATCTGGCCGGATCCATCCGGCAGTCGCGCGGGAAGAGCGCGGCGTACGGGTAGCGCTCCCGCATGGGCGCGGGCACGAGCTCACTCGCCTCGCGGCAATCGGCGCCGATGTCGCGGAGACGGGCGACGGCGGCGTGCAGGTCGTCGGCCTCGTCCGGGGCGGCGATCCACAGGCTGCCGGTGCGCTCGATCGCGCCGGGATCGCCCCTCTCGGCCGCGAGGGCGAGCATCTCGTCGAGCGCCGCATCGGTCGCGCGCAGAAGCGCGAGCGCGGACGGCTCGCCGATGAGCGCTGCTGCGTCCCCCAGACCGAGGCCGGTGCCCGCCGAGGCGAATCCGCCGTTTCGGCCGCTCGCGCCCGCGGCCACCTCGGCGGCGTCGAGCAGGACGACGGTCGCGCCGCCCGCGGCCAGCCGCCGGGCACAGGCGCACCCGGTGACGCCCGCGCCGACGACCGCGACGTCGGCGCCGATCCGGCCCTCGAGCGGCGGATGGCCGGCCCAGTCGTGCTGCGCCTGCCACAGCGACGGCGGCGCCTCGCGCTCGGATGGGGCTGACGTCTTTTGAGACTCCGGTGCCACGTCTAGCATCTGGGCCGCGGTGAAGCGCCCGGCCAGCGCCGCCGCCTGGTCGCGCAGCTCGGGGATCGCGAGCGACTCCCACAGTTCGCCGCGGCGCAGCCAACCGATCGTGTAGAGCGTCTCGGAGGGCCGCCCATCTGCGCCGAGGACGGCGCCGCCGGGGCCGGTGTCGATGCCGAGGCCGAGCGGGTGCGGCCGGGCCACGCCCGACTCGCGCAGGTGGCTGTAGAGCGGCGACTCGGCCCGGAAGGGGGAGTCGGACGGGCCGGCGCCGTTCACGATCGCATCGACGTGCACGGTCTCCACCTGGCCACCGCCACGCGGGCGCAGGCCAACCGCCAGCCGGCCTCCGTCCTCGTCGACCGAGACGACCGCGGCGGCGGCGACCCGCAGGCGGCCCTCGCGCCGCAGCTCCTCGATCCAGCCCGAGGCGGCCGGCGCCATCCGGCTGCGGTTGATCAGCCAGTAGCGGGCGTAGCGGCGCAGGAACCGCCTCCGGTCGGCGTCCGCGAGCGCCTGCCAGACCGCCGAGGTGTACGGGCGCATGGCATCGACCACGTCACGCATGTCGGCGCCGTTCTCGTGGGCGGCGAGGGTCGCCGCCCGGAAGGCGCGCGCCTGCTCGCGCAGCGTCGTCCCGGGTGGCGGCGGCCGGTAGCCGACGTCGATCGCCCCCTCTGGCCAGCGGTGCGTCACCGGCATGAGGCCGGTACGGGAGACGGCGACGAGCCGGGCCGCGGGACGCAGCTCCGCGAGCCGCAGGGCGACGTCGACCGTCGTCAGCCCGACGCCGAGCAGGAGGACGTCGTCGCCGGCCAGCCCCTCGAGCGCGCCGGGCGCCCAGGGATCGGTCAGGTACCGGGCCGGGTCGGCGGGCCAGCGGCCCGACGCCAGCGGCAGGTCGCTCGCCGGCGGGGTGCCCGTGGCGAGCACGACCCCGCCGGCGGCGAGCTCCGCGCCGCTCGCGAGCGTCACGCGCAGCCGGCCGCCGTCCTCGGTCACGGCGACCGCCTCGTCGCGCAGCTCGAGCGGCGCCACCGGGGCGGCGGCGATCGCGTCGCGCAGCAGCGCGACGAGGTAGCGGCCGAAGAGCGGCCGGCCCACGAACGCCCGTCCGTCGACCGGCGCGCCCTGGTCGGCGCACCACTCGACCAGGTGGCCCGGGCGGCCCGACAGCGCGCCGAGCGTCGACGCCGGGACGTTCATCAGGTGGCGCGGATTCGTGGTGCTGTAGGCGACGCCGCGGCCGAGCCGGTCGGTCCGCTCGACGATCGCCATCCGCACCGGCACGCCGGTGCGCAGCAGGTGAACGGCGGTGAGCGTCCCCGCCGCGCCGCCGCCGATGATCGCGACGTCGATGGTCTCCAAGCTCGCCATGACCGGGGATCAGACCACAGCCGAGGCCGTCTGCGCCATCAGCCGGGCGTAGACGGCGACGGCGGCGGCGACCTCGGCGGGGTCGACGCTCTCGTCCGTGACGTGGGCCTCGGTCGGCTCGCCCGGGCCGAGCAGGACGGTGTCGATGCCGGCCGCGTCCAGCCAGGACGAGTCGTTGGCGGCGCTGTCCATCCCGAACGCCGGTTCCCGGCCGGAGGCCTCGACGGCGGCCGCGGCCGCCTGCGCGACCGGGCGGCCGGGGTCGATCGCGTACGGCGGCCAGCGCCGCGCGACGGCGATCTCGGCCGCGAACGGCGGGCGCACCGTCGCGGCGACGACGCGCTCGATCTCGGCGAGGACGGCGTCAGGATCCTCGCCCGGCAGCAGGCGGCGGTCGAGGCCGAGGGCGACGCTGTCCGGGACGACGTTCCGGCCGCCGCCGTCGGCCTGGACGCGGGTGAGCGTCAGGGTCGGCTGCGGCGGGTCGAAGCGCTCGTCGCGCGCGGTCAGCGGGACGGCGTTCAGGGCGTCGATCAGCACGGCCGCTGCGCCAATTGGGTTGGCGAGCGCGTGGGCCATCCCGGCATGGCCGCCGCGGCCGGTGACGACGATGTCCGCCCACACGAGCCCGCGGTTGCCGAGGAAGACGCCGAGCCCGGTCGGCTCGCAGCAGATCGCCGACCGCCCGGTGATCCAGCCGCCGGCCAGGAGCGCCCGGGTGCCGCGGTCGCTCCCGACCTCCTCGTCGCCGGTGAGCGCGAGCTCGACCGAGATATCGGCGAGCAGGCCGAGCTCGGCGACGACGCGCACGGCCTCGACCGCCGCGGCGACGCCGGCCTTCATGTCGCAGGCGCCGCGGCCGTGCAGCCTGCCGGCACGCTCCGTGAGCCGGAAGGGCGGCGATCGCCAGCCGCCGGAGGCCGGGACGACGTCGACGTGGCCGGAGAACGTCAGCCGGCGGGATGGATCGCCCCCGCCGATGCGGGCGACGAGGGCCGGCACGCCGTCGAAGTCGAGCCGCTCGACCGTCGGGGCGATGCCGCCGAGCCGCTCGGCGACGATGTCGAGGCATGCGCCGATGGCGGCCGACCCCGCGACCGACTCCTCGCCGACCAGCCACTCGAGCAGGTCGAGCACGTCGGCCTCGTGCGCGGCGGCGCGCTCGTCGATCGCGGCGGCGGTCATCCGCGCGAGCATATGGGGACGCGGCGGAAAATACGACGAATGGCGACCGGTCGCCGTTGGGTAGTTCGTCGACGTGCCTGCGACTGCTGAGAACCCCCGCGAGGCGGCGAAGGAGGCCGGGCTGCGCTACTCGAGCGACGACCGGCCCGGCATCACCCGGCGCCGGCGCGGTCGCGGCGTCCAGTACCTCGACGCCGACGGGCGCACGATCACGGACGCCGCGGAGCGGACGCGGATCGAGGCGCTCGCCATCCCGCCGGCCTGGACGGACGTGTGGATCTGCCCGTGGCCGAACGGGCACCTCCAGGCCACGGGCCGCGACGCCCGCGGGCGCAAGCAGTACCGCTACCACCCGCGCTGGCGGGAGCTGCGCGACGAGGCCAAGTACGACCGCATGCTCGCGTTCGCCGCGGCGCTCCCCCGTATCCGGCGGCAGGTCGACCGCGACATCGCCCGCAACGCGCTCAGCAAGCCCCGGGTCGTGGCGACGATCGTCCGCCTCCTGGACGAGACCGGCATCCGCGTCGGCAACGACGAGTACGCGCGCGAGAACGGATCGTTCGGCCTGACGACGATGCGCAAGCGCCATGTCGAGGTCGAGGGCTCCCGCATCGCCTTCCGGTTCCGGGGCAAGAGCGGCAAGACGACCGACGTCGACGTGACCGATCCGCGGGTGGCGCGGGTGCTGCGCCGGTGCGAGGGACTGCCGGGGCAGCCCCTCTTCCAGTACGTCGGCGAGGACGGCGAGCCGGTCGACGTCGACTCGGACGACGTCAACGCGTACCTCCGCGAGGTCGCCGGCGGCGACTTCACGGCCAAGGACTTCCGCACGTGGACAGGCACGGTGCTGGCCGCCTGGGCACTCGAGGAGCTCGGCGAGGCCGGCTCGCAAACGCAGGCGACGCGCCAGGTCGTGCGGGCGGTCGAGTCGGTGGCGAAGGAGCTCGGGAACACTCCCGCGGTCTGCCGGAGCGCGTACATCCATCCCCAGGTGATCGAGACGCACCTCGAGGGGAACCTGGCCCAGCTGCTCGGCCGCGACGCGGACCGGCGCGTGGCGCAGGGCATGCGCGGCCTGACCCGCCACGAGGCGGCCGTGCTCGCCCTGCTCCGCCGCCGCCTCGAGTCCGAGACGCGCTCCTGAAACCCGCGTTTGCCCTGGCCGCCGGTTCGGGTAGACGGGAACCTCATCCAAACACCAGAAAGGGAGGCACACCATGGAGCTGAAGACGCTCGACGATGTGCTCGAGACAGAGCTGAAGGATCTCTACAGCGCTGAGAAGCAGCTGGTGGAGGCGCTCCCTGACATCGCCCAGGCGGCCTCGTCGAAGGATCTGACGAAGGCCATCAACGAGCATCTCGAGGAGACCCGCGGACACGTGAAGCGGCTCGAAGATGTGTTCGAGGCGATCGGCATCCAGCCCGAGAGCGAGCACTGCGACGGGATGGAGGGCCTGATCAGCGAGGGCTCCGAGGTCGCAGAGGCCGACGGCGACGGCGACGCACGCGACGCTGCCCTGATCGGCGCGGCCCAGCGGGTCGAACACTACGAGATCGCGGCCTACGGCACCGCGCGGACCCTGGCCCAGCAGCTGGGGCACACCGACGCGGCGAAGCTCCTCAGCGAGACCCTCGACGAGGAGTCGGCGGCCGACGAGAAGCTGACCAAGATCGCGGAGAAGTCGGTCAACCAGGCAGCTGCTCGCTAATCGCGGCGACATCGGGGACAGTCCCCACATGGGGGCTGTCCCCACGCCGTCGAACGAGGAGATCGCCGCAGCGCTCGCCGAGTACGCGACGCTGCTCGAGCTCTCGGACGCGAGCGGGCACGCGGTGCGCGCCTTCCGGCGCGGCGCCGAGCTCGTTCGCGGCACACCGCTCCCCATCGCCGGCCTCGTCCGGACGGGCCGGGTGAAGGAGCTGCGGGGCGTCGGGCCGGGGCTCGAGCGGCGCATGCGCGAGCTCGTCGAGACGGGCCACATCGCCGAGCTCGACGAGCTGCGGCAGACGATCTCGCCCGAATTGGCGGCGTTCGGGCGCATGCACGGCCTCGCGCCGGGCCGGCTCGTCGCGGTGGGCGCCGCGCTCGGCGTGAGGACGGTGGCAGAGCTGCGCGCGGCCGCGGTCGAGGGCCGCCTGCAGACGGTGCCGGGCGTCGGCCCGCAAACGGAGGAGCGGATCGCCGCGGCGCTTGCCGCCCCGCCGGCACGGCCGCGGACGGGGCTCATGCTCGACCAGGCCCGGGCGCTCTGCGACGCCGTCGCGGGCGCCCTCGGAGGCTTCGTTGCCGGCGACGTGCGCCGGTGGGCCGACCAGCCGGAGCGGCTGGCGGTCGTCGTGGCGACCGAGCGCCCGGATACGGTCAGGACACGCTTCGCCGCGCTCCCCGAGATCGTGGCGATGCTCGGGCCGGACACCGGCGTGAGCCTCGACGGCGTCCCCGTCGAGCTGGTGGCCGCGGCGCCGGAGCGGCTCGGGACGGCGCTCGTCGAGGCGACCGGGTCGGGCGCGTACGTCTCGGCGCTCGGCCCGCTGCCGGACGCCGCCACGGAGGACGAGGTCTACGCGCGCCTCGGCCTCGATCCCGTCCCCGTGGAGCTGCGCGAGGCGGACGCTCCCCCGCCGCCGGCGGATCTCCTCGCCGGCTCCCGCATCCGCGGCGACCTGCACTGCCACACCACGTGGTCGGACGGCCGCGCGAGCGTCCGCGAGATGGCCGAGGCCGCCATCGCCCACGGCTACGACTACCTCGCCATCTGCGACCACACCCGCAGCGTGCAGGTCGTCCCCGGCCTCGATGCCGACGACCTGCGCCACCAGGCGGTCGAGATCGAGGCGGCGAACACGGCGCTGCACCCCTTCCGCGTCCTGCGCGGGATCGAATGCGACATCCGCCCCGACGGGAGCCTCGACCTGCCGGACGACATCCTCGCCGAGCTCGACTGGGTGCAGATCTCGCTCCACGCCGGCCAGCGCGCGAAGCGCGCCGACATCACGGCCCGCGTCGTCCATGCCATGCACCACCCCGCCGCGCGCTGCCTCAGCCACCCGAAGGGGCGCATCATCGGCCACCGGGCCGAGAACGCCCTCGACCTCGAACGCACCTTCGCGGCGGCGCTCGAGACCGGAGTGGCGCTCGAGGTGAACGGCCTCGTGAGCCGGCTCGACCTGTCGGCCGCGCACGTCCGCGAGGCGCTCGCAGCCGGCGTCCGCCTCACCTGCGCCAGCGACGCCCACTCCGCCGCGGGGCTCGCCGGCCTGACGAACGCCGTGCACACCGCGCGGCGCGGCGGCGCACCCGCCTCGGCGGTCGTGAACGCGCTTCCGCTCGAGGCCGTTCTCACCCGCGCCTGAGTCGTGTTTCGGCCCGCCATCGGCGGGGCACCCGCGAAATATCGCACCACGATAGTTTCGCGATGGCAGGCGCGGAAACGCTGACGAAAGGATGAGCATGGCCGACACCGTCTCCGATGCGCTGCTGGCGCGGCTGATCGACTGGGGCGTCGACACGATCTTCGGGATCCCCGGCGACGGCATCAACGGGTTCATGGAGGCGCTGCGCAAACGCCGGGACGAGGTGCGGTTCGTCCACACCCGCCACGAGGAGACGGCCGCGCTCGCCGCCTGCGCCTACGCCAAGTTCACCGGCCGGCTCGGGGTGTGCCTTTCGACGGCGGCGCCCGGCGCGATCCACCTCCTGAACGGCCTCTACGACGCCATGGTCGACCAGGCGCCGGTGCTCGCGATCACCGGGATGACCTACCACGACCTCATCGGCACGCGGTACCTGCAGGACCTGAACCACGACTACCTGTTCGCCGACGTGGCGTCGTTCAACCAGCGCCTGATGGGGCCAGGGCACGTCGAGAACGTCGCCAACCTGGCCTGCCGCAGCGCGCTCGCGAACCGAAGCGTCAGCCACATCTGCATCCCGATCGACTTCCAGGTGATGGAGATGGACGAGAGCGACCGCTTCGCCCGCAACGTGCCCGGCCACACCGCCGGGCCGGAGGGGTTCGCGCCGCCGCGGCCCGTGCCGCCCCAGCCCCACCTCGAACGGGCGGCCGAGATCCTGCGCGGGAAGACGAAGGTGGCGATCCTGGCCGGAGCGGGCGCCCGTGGCGCCGGCGCGGAGCTCGAGGAGCTGGCCGAGAGGCTCGGCGCCGTGATCGTGAAGGCCCTGCTCGGCAAGGAGTGCGTGCCCGACGACAGCCCGTTCGTCACCGGCGGCACCGGCGTCGTCGGCACCCGCCCGTCGCAGGAGGCGTTCGCGGCGTGCGACGCGCTCATCATCGTCGGCTCGTCGTTCCCCTACATCGAGTTCCTGCCGCAGCCCGGGCAGCCCGTGTGCGTGCAGATCGACGACCGGCCGGAGCGGATCGGCCTGCGCCACCCCGCCGACGTCGGCCTGGTGGGCGACGCCCGGACCACACTCCAGGAGCTCATCCCGATGGTCGAGCGAAACGACGACCGCAGCTTCCTCGAGGGCATGCAGGAGTCGGTCCGCGACTGGTGGGAGCTGATGGAGAACCGCGGCACCCGCGAGGAGGTGCCGATGAAGCCGCAGGTGCCGCTCTGGCACCTGCACGACCTGCTCGACGACGACGCGATCGTCTGCGGCGACTCGGGCACCGTCACCACGTGGATCGCGCGGTGGAAGCTGCGCGCCCGCCAGCGCTTCAGCTTCAGCGGCACGATGTGCTCGATGATGGCGGCGCTGCCCTACGCCATCGGCGCCCAGGCCGCGTATCCCGGCCGGCAGGTCGTCGCCTACACCGGCGACGGATCGCTGACCATGATGATGGGCGACCTCGCGACCCTGGCCCAGGAGCAGCTGCCGGTGAAGGTGATCGTGAACAAGAACTGCACCCTGGGGCTGATCAAGTGGGAGCAGCAGATCTTCCTCGGCAACCCCGAGTACGGGTGCGACTTCAACGACGTCGACTTCGTCAAGATCGCCGAGGGGTGCGGGCTGCGCGCCGTCCGGATCGACGACCCGGCCCGCTGCCGCGACCAGCTCGCCGCGGCGCTCGAGATGGACGGGCCGGCGCTGATCGAGTGCGTCACCGATCCGCACGAGCCGCCGCATCCGCCGCAGATCACGCCGGAGCAGCGCAAGCTCTTCGCCGAGGCGCTCCTGCACGGCGAGGAGCACCGGCGCCGGATCGCGCTCACCGTCGGCCGCGACATGCTGCACGAGTCCGACCTCACCGCCAGCCCCTACGGGATTCCCGGCCGGATCAAGGAGAAGGTGGGCGACCTGCTCCCGGGCGGGGACGGCGAATGAGCGCGCGGCCGCGCGGCGCCGAGTCGCTCGACCGCCGCGAGCTCGCCCGCGAGCTGGCCCGGCGGGTGTCCGGCGAGGTGCGCTTCGGGGAGGGCAGCCGCGCCCTTTATGCCAATGACGCATCGTCCTACCGCCAAGTGCCCATCGGGGTCGTCGTGCCGCGCACCGTCGAAGACGTGATCGCGACGGTCGGTGTCTGCCACGAGCGCGGGGCGCCCGTGTTCGCGCGCGGCGCGGGCACCGGCCTGGCCGGGCAGAGCGTCAACGAGGCGGTCCTGCTCGACTTCTCGAAGCACCTGCGCCGCATCGTCGAGCTCGACCCCGACCGGCGCCTCGCCCGCGTCGAGCCGGGGCTCGTGCTCGACCGCCTGCGCGAGCGCGCCGAGGAGCACGACCTCACCTTCGGGCCCGACCCCGCGACGCACAGCCGCTGCACGCTCGGCGGCATGCTCGGCAACAACTCCTGCGGCGTCCACTCGATCATCGCCGGCGTCACGGCCGACAACGTCGAGTCGCTCGACGTGTTGCTCTACGACGGCAGCCGCCTGCGCGTCTCGCGCGGCGACGGGGCGATCCAGGGCCCGCGCGCCGACGAGCTGACGGCCCGGCTGCGGGGCCTGGCCGACGTGTGGGGCGACCGCGTCCGGGCCGGGTTCCCGCAGATCCCGCGCCGCATCTCCGGCTACAACCTCGACCGGCTGCTGCCGGACAACGGGTTCGACGTCGCGGCCGCCCTCGTCGGCACCGAGTCGACCTGCTGCTTCGTGCTCGGCGCCGAGCTGCGGCTGATCCCGAGCCCCCAGCATCGCTCGCTCGTGCTGCTCGGCTACGACGCGCCATGGACGGCGGCCGACCATGTCCCCGAGGTGATGGAGTTCGAGCCGATCGGGCTCGAGACGTTCGACCAGCGGCTCGTCGACAACGAGCTGCGCAAGGGGTTCCGGCGACACCCCGAGCTGCTCCCCGGGGGCGAGGCATGGCTGCTGGTCGAGTTCGGCGGCGACTCCCAGGAGGAGGCGGACGCGAAGGCCGAGCGGCTGCAGGCGGCCATGCGCAAGAAGCGGTCGAAGGACTTCCTCGACATGAAGCTCTACGAGGATCCCGCGGAGGTCGGCCAGGTGTGGGAGATCCGCGAGGGCGGCGTCGGCCACTCGAAGGTGCCGGGCGAGCATCCCGGCTGGCCGTCCTGGGAGGACGCGGCCGTCGCGCCGGAGCGCTGCGGCGACTACCTGCGCGACTTCGACCGACTCGTGAAGGATCACGGGCTGCAGGTGTCCTGCTACTTCGGCCACGTCGGCCACGGCTGCCTGCACACGCGCCTCGACTGGGACTTCTCCACCCGCGACGGCATCCGCCGCTACCGCGTGTTCATGGAGGCGGCGGCAGACCTGGTCAGCTCCTACGGCGGCTCGCTCTCGGGCGAGCACGGCGACGGCCAGGCCCGGGCCGAGCTGCTCGACCGCATGTTCGGGCCCGAGCTCGTGCGCGCGTTTTCCGACTTCAAGGCGGTGTGGGACCCCGACGGCCGGATGAACCCGGGCAAGGTCTCCGACCCCTACCCGCTGGACACGAACCTGCGGATGGCGCCGCCCTACCGGCCGAGGCAGGTCGAGACGTACTTCTCGTTCGCCGGTGACGGAGGCTCGTTCGCGGCCGCCGCCGAGCGCTGCTTCGGCGTCGGCGCCTGCCGCGATCAGGAGGGGGTGATGTGCCCGAGCTACCAGGTGACGTTCGAGGAGCAGCACTCCACTCGCGGCCGGGCGCGCCTCTTCCACGAGATGATGCGCGGCGAGGAGATCGAGGACGGCTGGCGCAGCAAGGAGGTGCTGCAGGCGCTCGACCTGTGCCTGTCGTGCAAGGGCTGCCGCAACGAGTGCCCGGTGCGCGTCGACATGGCCACGTACAAGGCGGAGTTCCTGGCGCATCACTACAGGGGCCGGCTGCGGCCGCGCCAGGCCTACGCGCTCGGCCTGATCATGTACTGGGCCCGGCTGGCGGCGCGGGCGCCGGCGCTGGCGAACGCGCTCGCCGGAAGCGCCGTCGGCAAGCGGCTCGCCGGCGTCGCGCCGGAACGGACGCCGCCGCGGTTCGCCTCGGAGCCCTTCACGTCGTGGTTCGCGCGCCGCGCCGCGCCGCCGCAGAAGGGCCGACGGGTCATCCTGTGGCCGGACACGTTCACGAACTACTTCGAGCCGCGCATCGGCAGGGCCGCCGTCGAGGTGCTCGAGGCGGCCGGGTGCGCCGTCGAGCTGCCCCGCGGCGCCCTCTGCTGCGGACGGCCGCTCTACGACTTCGGCATGCTCGCGCTGGCGCGCCGCCGGCTCGAGCAGATCGTCGAGCGGCTCCGTCCCGAGATCCGCGCCGGCGTCGAGGTCGTCGGCCTCGAGCCGAGCTGCGTCGACGTCTTCCGCGACGAGCTCCTGAACATGCTGCCGCACGACGAGGACGCGAAGCGGCTCTCCAAGCAGACGTTCTCGTTCGTCGAGTACCTGACCGACCGGCTCGACTGGACGCCGCCCCGGATCGACGCACAGGTCGTCGTGCAGGGCCACTGCCACCACCGCGCAGCCGAGAACGACATGCGCCACGACCGCGCGCTGCTCGATTGCCTCGGCGTCGACTACGAGGTGCTCGACACCGGCTGCTGCGGCATGGCCGGCTCGTTCGGCTACCACGCCGGGGAGCGCCACGACGTGTCGGTGGCGGTCGCCGAGCACCGCCTGCTGCCCGCGCTGCGCCAGACGCCCGAGAGCACGATCGTCGTCGCCGACGGGTTCTCGTGCCGGGGCCAGATCGGCCAGCTCGCGGAACGCGAGGCGGTGCACGTCGCGGAGCTCGTCCAGCGGGCGCTGCGCGAGAGCGGGCGCACCGGCCCGGAGAGCGCGGCGACGGCGAACGGCGGTTCGCACGTCCATGCGGCGGCAGCGGTCGCCGGCGTCGGCGCGGCGGCGGCGGCGCTCGTCGCCCTTGCCCGCCATCGGGCGCATTAGACGTTTCGTGACGCGAAGGCGGTGGTACCGGCTCGCCCATCGACCGCAAAGGAGAGGGCGCGATGAAGGCACTGACATGGCACGGCAGGCGGGACGTCCGGGTGGAGACCGTTCCCGACCCGACGATCGAGGACGACACCGACGCGATCGTCCGCGTCACGTCGAGCGGCATCTGCGGCTCCGACCTGCACCTGTACGAGGTGCTGGGCGCCTTCCTCGAGGAGGGCGACGTCCTGGGCCACGAGCCGATGGGGATCGTCGAGGCGGTCGGATCGGGCGTCAGCCACATCCAGCCCGGCGACCGTGTCGTAGTCCCCTTCAACATCTCCTGCGGCCACTGCTTCATGTGCGACCAGGGCCTCTTCTCGCAGTGCGAGACGACCCAGGTGCGCGACCATGACAAGGGCGCCGCGCTGCTCGGCTATACGAAGCTGTACGGCCAGGTGCCCGGCGGCCAGGCGGAGCTCCTGCGCGTCCCCCAGGCCCACTTCGGGCCGATCAAGGTGCCGGAGGGCCCGCCCGACGAGCGCTTCGTCTACCTCTCCGACGTGGTCCCCACGGCCTGGCAGGCCGTCGAGTACGCCGCCGTCCCCGAGGGCGGGACGGTCGCGGTCTTCGGGCTCGGCCCGATCGGTCAGATGTGCTGCCGGATCGCGCTGCACCGCGGCGCCGGCCGGGTGATCGGGATCGACCTCGTGCCCGAGCGGATCGACCTGGCGCGCAAGTACGGCGTCGACACGATCGACGTGACGGCCAACGGCGACGTGATCGAGGCGATCAAGGAGCGCACGGGCGGACGCGGCACCGACAGCGTCATCGACGCGGTCGGCATGGAGGCCCACGGCGCGCCCGTCGCGAAGATGGCCCAGGACCTGACGGCGCGGCTGCCCGACAGGGTCGCCGCCCCGGTGATGGAGAAGGCCGGCATCGACCGCCTGCGGGTGCTGCGAAACGCCATCGACGCCGTCCGCCGCGGCGGGACGATCTCGCTGAGCGGCGTCTACGGCGGCATGGCCGACCCGCTGCCGATGATGGAGCTGTTCGACAAGCAGATCCAGCTGCGGATGGGGCAGGCCAACGTCCACCGCTGGATTCCGGACATCCTGCCGCTGGTCGAGGGCGACGGCGATCCGCTCGGGGTTGAGGACCTGGCGACCCACCACCTGCCGCTCGAGGACGCCCCGCGCGCGTACGAGATGTTCCAGAAGAAGCAGGACGGCGCGATCAAGGTGATCCTGCACCCGTCGGCCGCATGAGCTGTTCCCATGCGCGCGGGTCGCGGTCGGTCCCGTGGACGTCAAGCAGGATCCACTGCCCGCGCGGCAGCGGTTCGCCGCGCCACTCCGACTCCGTCAGCGTCCGGCCGCCGATGGCCGGGAAGAACGGGGAGAAGCGGCGCACCTCGTGTACGAACGCGGTCTCCTGCTCGGCGCGGCCGCCGGCCCCGCAACCCGGCTGACACCTAACGGTTTGCCCCTCCAGGGAGCGGGTATCTGCCCACGACCGATGCGTTTACTCGAAGGGAGAGGTGCAATGGCACGGACAGAGACACGCCCGCTCGCGCTCGTGACCAGCGAGCCGGTGCGGGTCGACCTCTCCCGCGGCGAGGGCGTCGACGAGCTCCACCAG